>CBDBER010000001.1:0-169083 GCA_965204525.1 Caldilineaceae bacterium
CGTGACCTGGAGGTTGCTGCGTTCGGGGGGCGCGGTTCGGGCGCTGCCCGCCGGCGAGAGCTATCTGTCGACCGGCATCAGGCAGCTGGTGGAGACCTTCAGAGAGGCGGCGCGCTATCCCCACACGATCCGTTTTCTGATCGCTTACCTGCTCTACAACGACGGCATTCAGACGGTCTTTGGCGTGGCGGCGATCTTTGCCGCGGCGCCGCTGGTCCAGGAGGGGCTGGCGATCGAGCAGAGCGTTCTGACCCAGGTCATTTTGATGATGCAGTTTGTCGCCTTCGGGGGCGCGCTTCTCTTCGGCAAAGCGGCGACCATCATCGGGGCGAAGAAGGCGTTGAACATCGGTCTCATCGTCTGGACCGTGGTGGTGATATATTCTTATCTGGGCCTGCGCGGGGAGAGCCGCATTGTGGAGTTCTGGATCCTGGGCGGGTGTATCGCGGTGGTGATGGGCGGGACGCAGGCGGTCAGCCGCAGCCTTTTCGCCAACATGATTCCGCCGGGCAAGGAGGCTGAGTTCTTTTCCATTTACGAGGTGAGCGAGCGGGGAACCTCGTGGATCGGCCCTCTGATTTTTGGCGTGGTCAATCAGTGGACAGGCAGCCTGCGGCCGGCGATCGTCTCGATCATCATTTTCTTTATATTGGGACTGGTCCTGCTGCGGCGTGTGGACGTGCGGCGGGCGATCGCGGAGTCTGGCAACGAGCCGCCGCCGGTTGTCTGATCAGCTCCGTGTTCGACCGGTGTCCACGTTCGTCCTGGCGGGGTTAGGGCGATCGGACTCCGCTCCGGTGATGACAGTGGCTGTCTTGCGTGGTTTCCTAACAGAACCAGGAGCTGGAGGAGGGGAAGATGAAGTGGATTGCCATTCTGATCGCCATCTGCGCGCTCGCGGCCTGCGTCCCCATTCAACCGGACGATCCACAGGCGCCGGAGCCGAGGGCCAAAGGCGGCCTGGAGGAGCTTGCAAGCGTCTTTGCCACGATGGACCAGCAGGACGACTCATCGGAGTACCTGGCTCGTCTGCTCGAATTCGAGGCGTGCATCCTGTCGCTGCAGGGGAGCGAGGGGAACGAACTTGAGGATGAGTTTTCTGACGAAGAGACGATGGTCCTGGTCATGCACATCGTGTCAACATTTATGACGGGCATTATGTTCCCGGAGGAGTATGCCCAAAAGGCCGAAGTGGAAGTCGCGAGACAGAATTATCATCTCCTGGTTTTGTCAGTGGAGTTTTGCAGAGAGCTGGACTGACCCTTTGGGCAAGCCCGGCCAGCCCTCTGTGCGCGCGAGCGTCAACCACGTTGCAGATGCATCCTCCTGCAAGAAGTCGGGTCCGTGGAACGGAGGGCGGCTGGGTTTTGGAGCGGGTGATGCGATGATGGCTGGATTGATCATCATGCCGCCGCCGGGCAAGGCGCAGGAGGGCAAGTTCAGGAAGTTCATGGCGGAGGCGGGCGACCTGGCGGTGAATGGCCGCCCCCATGCCCGTATGCGGTTGCTTTCTGTGCCGGAAACAGTAGGGGGCAAGAAAACGGGTGGGAGATTGGGCTTTACGTTTTTGACGAGGAGACCGGGCTGTTGCAGGTTGTTTAGACCGCGTCAACCTATTCGCAGACGGCAGAGTCGGGCCGTGCCACAGCCGCTCCCCGGCTCTGTCTGCGTTACGACAAAGAGAGCACATGACCCTCCGATTACGACTCCTCACGCTGTCCGCGCTCACCGTATTGGCCCTGTTTGCCGTATTCCTGGCCGGCCATCTGTAGTTCACTTCCTAGAATGTAAGCGGGTCTTCTACGCGTTCGACCCGAGGCGAAGGTCCATACCGCTCATCGGCGGAGACAGGACCGGGAACGACCGGTTCTACGAGGCGTACGCGCCGGGCGCGGTCGAGAAATTGAAATCGGATTCCGAAACCTGAACACGTTGTGCATACCGGTCCGCAACAGGCGGCGGGGAAAGGGGCCGTTACAGGCGCCGCTTTTCCCGTATCACGACTCCAGTTGCGGGAACGTCTCGCCGGTCAATTCCGCCGACACCTGCCACAGCCGCCGCGCCTCCTCCTCGTCGTAGGCATGATCCATGGCGCGTACCTTTTTCGGATAGCCGCGCAGTTCCTGCCAGCCGTCCGGTCCGATGTAGTCGCCGCCGTTGACCTCCGGCGCGGTCGCCGCGTAGAGTTGGGGCAGCGCCCCCTGTGCGGCGCTCTGACCCAGTATAGAGAGCTGCAGACGCTTTATCAGGATTGTAATGGTTGCCGCGACACTCTTGTCGTCTCTGATTTTGGCCCAGGAAATCAGGTTGGTGCCAGACAGGCCCGGATGGGCAGCCACGCTTAGCGTGGACTTGTTGCGCCGCGCCAGCCTGCGTTGCAACTCGAAGACGAAGAGCAGGTTCGCCAGCTTGCTCTGCGCGTACACGCCGAAGCCTCCGGAACGTTTCTTGTTTTGGAGGTCATTAAAGGCCAAGCGGACATTCCTGTGGGCGAGGCTGCTGACGCTCACGACCCGGCTGCCAGGCGTACCGAGCAGCAGGGGGAGCATTCGACCGGTCAGGGCAAAATGCCCCAGGTGATTGACGCCAAAGTGAAGTTCAAACCCTTGCGCGGTCTCCTGGCGCGTAAATATACCCAGACCGGCGTTGTTGACCAGGATGTCCAGCCGCTCCCGCTCCCTGTGAACTGTCTCGGCGCAGCGCTGAACTGATGCCAGGTCGGCCAGATCCAACTCCACGACCGTCAGTTGCGCCTGCGGCAGTTGCCCGCGTATCTTCGCGGCGGCCTGTTCGCCTTCCTGGAGCGAGAGGCAGGCCATCATTACGCGCGCGCCTGCGGCCGCCAGCCCGCGGGCGGTGCAGTAGCCCAGCCCGCTGTTCGCGCCGGTCACCAGGGCCGTCCTGCCGGTCTGATCGGGAATGTCGTCGTAGTTCCAATTGGAGTTCAAGAGCCTGCTCCTGAAACCTGGCGGCACTGTGTAGAGTAGGGGTATCGGCCGCACATGCCGGCCTGCAAGAACTGCCGCCACTGCCCTTGAACGGCCGAGGGCGGCATCGTCTGCCTATCTACCTGTGGATCATCTGGAGATTTTCTGCCTCGCCGGCAAGATTGTACAGTCAGCAAGAGTGAACTGGAAGTGGGAAAGCAGTTGACGGGATCCGGTATTGACACCGCCGTCAGCCCGTGCTATACTTTGCCTTGTTGCAAGTCTTTGCAACAGAAAAAGCTATCAAATCCCACAATAGGACAGAGAGCGGTCGGCAGTTACGCAGATCCGTCTACCGGGCAGTGCGCTTTCTGACAGAGTAGCACATCCTGGCGATGGATTCCCAATACGACTTTGAGATCGACGTAAGTCATCTCTCATTCTGCGGGCATTGCACCTACTGCCGCAGCTCTGCCGGCGCCTGGCGCCAATTGTGGGGCACAAGCCACCAGCCTAGCGAAAGGGTACCCGCAGATGCTTCACTCGCTTCGAATTCTGTCATCGGTTCTCACGCTGTTGATCCTCCTGGCCGCTTGCACCCCAGTCGCGCCAGGAACGACACCTCCCACGACCGTACCTACCAGCGCGGATGGTTCTGAGGCCTCACCCTCCGGCCCGCCGATCCAGGTGGTGGCAACCACCAACTTTGTGGCTGATTGGGCCCGGGTGGTAGGTGGAAGCAGGGTAGAGGTTTTCACCCTGCTGCCGGTGGGCGGCGACCCGCACAGTTTTCTGCCAGGCGCGCGCGACGTTGCCAGGGTAGCTGACGCGGATCTTGTGTTGAACGTCGGTCTCGGCCTGGAGGCCGACTGGCTGCAGGACCTCTTGCACAACGCCAGCGCAGACGAGTCCAAGATAGTCACGCTTGGTGACATCGTCGATCCGATCGAGTTTACCATGGTCGATATGCATGACGATCACGGGGATGAAGACGAACACGGTCATGACGAGGACGGGCACGAGGATGAAGACGAGCACGGCCATGACGAAGATGAAGACGGGCACGAGGATGAAGACGAACACGGCCATGACGAGGATGAAGACGAGCACGAGGATGAAGACGAACACGGCCATGACGAGGATGAAGACGAGCACGGGGATGAAGACGAGCACGGCCATGACGAGGATGAGCACGACCACGGCCCTCTGGATCCTCACTTCTGGTTCGATCCGATGCGGGTGAAGGTTGCTGTCAACGAGATAGCCGCCCGGCTTTCGGCGATAGACCCCGACAACGCGAGCGTCTATTTCCAGAACGCCTCAGCGTATGGGGAGCAGCTCGACGAGCTTCACGCCTGGATCCAGGAGCAGGTCAGTGCGGTGGCGCCGGAGCGCAGACTGCTGGTTACATCACACGACAGCTTCTCCTACTTGGCAGAGTTGTATGGGTTCGAGATCGTCGGCCTGGTTATCCCGTCGCTGGCGACACACGTGGAGCCGTCTGCGGAGCACATAGCGGAACTGGTCGATGTGGTTCGGGAGCGCGATATCCAAGCAGTGTTTGGTGAGACGACGGTCAGCGAGAGGCTGGCTCAAACCATAGCAGAGGAGACGGGCGCGCAGCTGTTCCGGCTCTATTCGGGTTCGCTTGGGCCGGAGGGCAGCGGCGCCGACACCTACCTTGGCATGATGCGTACCAACGTGGAACGCATTGTCGAGGCATTGAAATGAACACCGCTCCGTACCCGCACGGCGCGAGAATGTCGCTTCAGGACGTGACCGTCGAGTTCGATGGGCAGATGGCCCTGAGCAGCGTCAGCTTCGACGTAGGTGCGGGGACGCTGATGGGCGTTGTAGGGCCGAACGGAGCCGGCAAGAGCACGCTGTTCAATGCGATTGCCGGGCTCCTGCCGGTTCGCCGGGGGAGGGTGACGCTCCACCGCGTGGACCGGGGACGCGGGGCGCTGGCCTACGTGCCGCAGCGGGAGAGCGTCAACTGGCGGTTCCCCGTGACCGCCATGGACGTAGTCATGATGGGCCGGTGCTGCCGACTGGGGTGGTGCCAGCGGCCCGGAAAGAGAGATCGGGAGCTTGTCGACGCGTGCCTGTGCCGTGTGGGCCTGTGGGACCATCGCTCTGCGCTGATGACGGAGCTTTCGGGTGGGCAGAGGCAGAGGGTATTCGTAGCTAGGGCGCTCACGCAGGAGGCAAACGTGCTTCTCCTGGACGAGGCCTTCAGCGGCGTTGACGCGGGCGCCCAGGAGGGCCTGGTAGAGGTCCTGCAGACGGTGCGGAATGAAGGGCGCATTGTGCTGCTGGCGACCCACGACCTGACCAACCTGGCCGGTCGCTTCGACCAGGTACTGTGTCTGAACCGCCGCGTGTGCGCGTGCGGCCCTCCCGACGAGGTGTTTACGTCGGAGGTCATGGAGCAGCTGTACGGCGCTCACGGTGTGCGGCTCAGGATGGACGGGGGGGCGGTAGCAGGAGGACGTGATTGATTTCATTGTCGCCCCACTTGAGTACGGCTTCATGGTGCGAGCCCTGATCGGCTCGGTGCTGGTTGGCGTGATGTGTCCCCTGGTTGGCGCGTACGTTGTCACCAGGAACCTGGCCTTCATGGGGGACGCACTCGCGCACGCGGTGCTGCCGGGGATGGTGCTTGGGTTCATCGTGGGCATCAACCCGGCCATAGCCGCCGTCCCAACAGGCGTCGCCGTTGCCGTGCTGGTCAGGATTGTGAGCCGGCGCGCCGGCCTCAGCACGGATACTTCGATAGGGATCCTCTTTGCGGCCATGTTTGCCCTGGGACTTGCGATGCTGTCGCTTTCGACGACGATTCGGGTCGACATGGAAGATTTGCTCCTGGGGCAGCTCCTGGGCATATCTCCGACCAGCATCTATGTGTCGCTTGGGATAACCGTGGCGGTCATCCTGGGGCTATTCGCCCTCCACCACTGGCTGCTGTTCGCGAGCTTTGACCCCGTGGGGGCCCAGGTTCTCGGTAAGCGAACCAACATCGTCGACTACGTGTTCCTGGTCATGCTTGCCCTTGTTATCGTAATAGGAATTCAGGCGGCGGGTGTGATTCTTGTCATGGCGATGCTGGTGACACCTGCGGCCACGGCCTATCTGTTGGTGAGACGTTTTGTCTCGATGATGATGGCGGCCGCGGCGATAGGGACCGCGGCGGCCGTGACCGGCCTATACATCTCCTACCACTTCAATCTGCCCGCCGGTCCTGCCATGACCCTGGTCGCAAGCGGGATATTCGCGCTGGCAGTCGCATTCAGGCGCAGGGCCCCTGTCTGAGCGTCCTATTCTCGAAAGCGGTTGGTTCGAGAATGCATCGATACCATTTGACAAGGAGCACAAAGATGTTGGATTTGCCGGTTGATTGGGCAACGCAATGGTTAGGGGGCTTCTGCCCGGTGGAGGCGCTCGGTGGGTTGCCGGTGCGCGGCGCAGATTATGCCGCGCATCCACCGCTGGATGATCAGCTGACCCTACCCGCTAACGCAGCTCTACAGGCCGAGGTGACGCTTGAAACGGCAGAAGCGACATGGTCGGAGCGCCTGGGCGGCGCGGGGGTTGTGCTGGCGCGCGATGCCTACCGCGCTCGCCGCCTACTGCACCAGGCGGCGGGAGTTCAGCCAGGCGAGTGGGTCGGTGTCCCGGCGAATGCCAGCCATGAGCTGGCAGAGTCGGTCAAGCATCATAAGGCGCTGCCGCGCTTTCTGGACTTTGACGCGCATCTGCGGCTGGCGCCGTCCAGTACGCGCTTCACCTGGACGCAGGTGGCGCGCGGGTTGTGGCAGCCGCAGAAGGCTACATGGCTCGACTGCGCTGACACGCTGCCTACGCCCGGCGCGGCAGAGCGCCCGGCGGTGACGCTGTACGGCTTGCATCTGCCCGATGCTGATGACCGCCCCGGCGCGCTGCTGGCATTCGGTGACGGGGCACTCTATGCAGAGGTGAGAGCATTGCGTCAACCGGCAGAGTGCCCGAACGCAGCGCAGGCATTGGCACAGTGTGAACGTCTGCCAGAACTGGCAGAGCGGCAAAGCGCGAATCTGGCGGAGGTGCGGCGCGGTCTGCGTGAAGCCGCCGGGCTGGAGACACACGAGCCGAACAGGCTGGCGCTGGCGACCGCGGTCGCGGTGCAGATTCCGCTGGAGAGCGATGTCGCCACGTTTTACGCCTACGTCGAGAAGGAGAATACGCCCGTGCGCTGGCTGCCACAGATTCAGCCTTTGCATTATGCCGCGCTGGGCGCTGACGGCGCGCCGGAGCACCGGGGAACGGCGGCGAACCTCGCCCGCTGGATGTGCGTCCCGGTGGGGCCGGATTACACCTTTGAGGAGATCAAACACGGTGTGCTGGGCATCGTCAAAGCGGCGGAGTATCTCGGTGTACGCTGGCGCACCAATCCGGCCTATGCTGCCGAGTACGCTGCCTTGATGGACCGAACTTATGGGGCAGGGCATGATGCCTACCGCCCATTGTTTGCGCTGTAAGAGGCCATCGCCGCGGGAGATTAGCCATGCAGCCGCTCGCTATCAGCGGGATGCCGCATCAGGCCAAAGACCGCGCTGACGCGGGCGCTGATTGGAGCGCTGTCCGCTGAAAACGGGAGTTGAACAGAGGAGAGAGGAGACAGGAGCATGATGAACACGGTTGAAACACGAGTGCCGGTGACCGTACTGACGGGTTTTCTGGGGGCAGGCAAAACCACGTTGCTCAACCGCATCCTGACCGAAAACCACGGCAAGAGAATCGCGGTGATCGAAAATGAGTTCGGCGAGGTCGGCATCGACAACGATCTGGTCATTGGCGCGGAAGAAGAGATCTTCGAGATGAACAACGGGTGCATCTGCTGCACCGTTCGGGGCGATCTGATTCGCATTCTCGGTCATCTGATGAAGCGCCGCGACAAGTTCGATTACATCATGGTCGAAACCACCGGCATGGCGGACCCCGGTCCGGTCGCGCAGACCTTTTACGTGGATGACGATATGCAGGAAAAGCTGATGCTGGATGCGATTGTCACGATGGTGGATGCCAAGCATATCTGGGAACACATCGACGACAGCGATGAGGCAAAGGAGCAGGTGGCCTTTGCTGATGTGATCCTGCTCAACAAGATCGATCTGGTAGCCCCGGAAGACCTCGACAGACTCGAAGCACGCATCAAGAGCATAAACAGCATGGCGAAGATCTGCCGCACCCGCGACGCGGTGGTCGAGATGGACAAGGTTCTCAATGTGGGCGGCTTCAACCTCGACCGGGCACTGGAGATCGACCCGAAGTTCATGGAGCCGGAGTACCCGTTTGAATGGTCGGGTATCTATGAACTGAACAGCGGGTCTTACGAATGGGTGATGGGTGATGGCCCTGACCCGGCAATGGGGGCTGCACTGCTGCCGCTGGCAGATAGTGGATTGGCGGCGAAGGAAGCGACGCTGATGGACGCCGTACTGACCTTCTCTGAAGACGGGCAGGCAGTACAGGCAGGCGAGAGGCTGCGCCCCGGCAAAGGAGAGCACAACCAGCTCGTGCTGAACGGAAAGGGCGAGACCGTCTTCAACTTCGCGATCCAGCAGCCGGGCTATTACATGCTGTTCACCGAACATCACCCTGATGAGTTCGACGCGCACCTGTGCAGCACGGACGCCGTGCTTGCCCCGCTCGAGACCCGCGAGTACAAACCGGATCATGAACACGACGAAGAGGTGACCTCTGTTGGCATCACCCTCCCCGGTGATTTTCAGTTGGAGAGGCTCAATGAGTGGTTAGGTCAACTGCTGCGCGTGCATGGGCTGGACATCTTCCGAATGAAAGGCGTGTTGAGCGTGCGCGGCTGGGATCAGCGCTTCGTATTCCAGGGGGTGCATATGCTCTTTGACGGCCGCCCGGAGCGACCGTGGGGGAATGAGAAGCGTCATAGCAAGATGGTTTTTATCGGGCGCAACCTGGACCGGGCTGCACTGGAAGAGGGCTTCCGAGCGTGTCTCGTTTCATGAAGCGGCGCAAAGTCAAGCGCAAACCGCCATCGCCATCGCTCAAGGCAATGTGGCGTACCCAGATTGACGATCATCCGATCGGGCTGGCATGGTCGCCGGATGGCAAGGTGCTGGCGGTGGCGGGTGTGTCCGGACCGATCACGCTGTTCAGTGGCGCAGACGGCGCGGTACAGCACAGGCTACCCGGCCATACCCTCGGCACGATGGCAATTTCGTGGCACAAAGACGGTCGTCTCCTCGCCAGTGTCGGTCAGGACGGCAAGGTACGGCTGTGGGATACCGAGAGAGGAACGCAGACCTCTGAAATGGCAGGCGGCGCAAGCTGGGTGGAGCGTGTCGCTTTCAGCCCGGCGGGCGACTGGCTGGTGTCGGCCGCCGGGCGCAAACTGCGACTGTGGGACACCAGCGGGGCGTTGAACTACGAGTATCCCGATGCGAACAGCACCATTACTGACATCAAGTGGCGCCATGATGGCAAGCAGTTCGCCATCTCTGCCTACAATGGCGTCGTGCTGTACGGCCCGACAAGGGCGGAACCACTCAACCGTTTCGAGTGGCAGGGTTCGACACTCACACTGGAATGGAGTCCCGACGGAAAGCACATTGCGACTGGCGACCAGGACTCGACGGTGCATTTCTGGCTCGTCGATACCGGGCAGGATCTGCGGATGTGGGGTTACGAAACGAAGGTGCTGGAACTGGCATGGAGCTTCAACAGCCGCTATCTGGCGACCGGCGGCGGGACCCAGGCGGTGATCTGGGACTGTTCCGGCAAGGGGCCGGAGAACACGAAACCGATCATGCTGGAAGGGCACCGGCACCTCATCAAGCACCTGAAGTTCCAACGACGGGGTATGCTGCTGGCTTCCGGTGGTAACGACGGTCTGCTGGCAATCTGGATGATCGAGAAGAAGAAACCCGTTTTGCTGACGGAGGCTGTGTTCAAAGCCCCAATTGCCGGCTTGGCCTGGTCACCGGGTGATCGCTGTATCGCGGCGTCAGATGAGGGTGGTACCCTGTCGATAGCGGCAGTGCGGCGATCATGAGAGACGTGATTCATATGTGATTCTTGCCTCTGTTGGCGGGACGTTTTGCCTCGATGAAGGAGACCTGTGGAGCATGTGGAGATTTTCTGTCTCGCCGGCAAGATGGTACAGTCAACAGGAGCAGTTTGGAAGCGAGTAAGCGGTTGACGGGAAACAGGCGTTGACACCGCTGTCGGCCGGCGCTACAGTGTGTTTCGTTGCAGGATTTTGCAACAGAAAAAGTCATTATGTCCTACGATACGACGGAGATCAGTCGGCAGCTGCGCGAATCCGGCTACAGGGTAACACCCCAGCGCCAGCTCATCCTGGAGGCCGTTTGTCATCTCGGTGAGCATGTCACCCCCGAAACCGTGTACGACCATGTAC
Organism: Caldilineaceae bacterium; assembly: GCA_965204525.1. Lineage (GTDB taxonomy): Bacteria > Chloroflexota > Anaerolineae > Caldilineales > Caldilineaceae > Bin5. The sequence goes on from CBDBER010000001.1 coordinate 10,363, forward strand.
ACCGCATCGCTCCCACGCTGAGCCGGGCGACTGTCTACCGGGCCCTGCACTTTCTGACAGAACAGCGCATCCTGGCGACGGTGCATATGGCCGACGGCCGGCTTGCCTACGAGATGGCCGGCCCGGAACCGCATCACCACCTCGTCTGCCGCACTTGCGACAGCTTGCTTGAGCTGCCGCACAGCGTCTTGCTGTCCTTTCTCCGGGCGATGGATACCCAATACGACTTTGAGATTGACGTAAGTCATCTCTCATTCTTTGGGCATTGCACCGACTGCCGCAGCTCTGCCGACGCCTGACGCCAGTTGTGGGGGCACGGGCCACCAGCCTGGCGAAAGGGCACCCGCAGATTGTTCACCCGCTTCGCATTCTCACGCCGCTCCCGGCAGCTCTGTTCCTCCTCACCCCCCCTTTTCCCTCTTTCCTTCAAAGGAAGACCAGATGCAGCCAGTTATCGAATTTACCGGCGCATGTCTCCTCCTGGCCATCTTTCCCCCTTTTTGCGGCCCAATACTCACATCGTAGCTGGACCAGTTCTTGGGGGCAGGTCGCGCAGGCGCCGGAAGGTTGTCATCGACTATCGGTGATCTGATGTCCGCCGGTCTGTTCACTGTGCTGAGTATCAATCATGTCAGCAAGATGCAAATGAAAGCGAGTGTGTTTTGAAGCCGAAATCTGATCTCCAACCCATTCCCGTGACCATCATTACCGGGTTTTTGGGTTCTGGGAAGACCACGCTGCTCAACCGCATTCTTCATGGGGAGCATGGTCTGCGCGTGGCTGTGCTGGTGAATGACTTTGGAGCCATCAATATTGATACGCAGCTCGTTGTGGGTATGGAGGAAGAGATGATCAGCCTTGCCAACGGCTGCATCTGCTGCACCATCCGGGGCGACTTTCTCAAAGCGACACGCGACCTGATCCGGCGTCCACAGCCGCCCGAATATATTCTGGTTGAGACCAGTGGCGTCTCCGATCCACTCGAAGTCGCGCTTACGTTTCGAGCGATCGAGCGCGTGCAGATTGACAGCATCCTGACCGTGATGGACGCCGAACAGATCCTGGGCCTCGACAAGCGCCATGAGGCGCTGTCGATCCATCAGGTCGGCATGGCGGATATCGTCATCCTGAACAAGGTCGATCTGGTGGACGGGGTACAGCTGCAAGCGGTGCGGGATTACATCCGGCAGATCGTCCCCCGGGCACGCATTTTCGAGACAACCCAAGCGGATGTGCCGCTTGAACTGCTGTTGAATGTGGGTCAATTCGAAATCGAGCGTTTGGCAAGCCGCCAGCCAGACGATATTCATATTCATGCCGAAGATGAAGAAGATGGGCATGGAGACAACGAAGATCACCATCAGCATAGAGACCACACGCTGGTTTTCAGCACCTGGAGCTGGCGCAGCTCGCAGCCTGTCTCATTGCGCGCCTTGCAACGGATGGTCGACCGCCTGCCGGAAACGATCTATCGCGCAAAAGGGATTTTCTATCTGGCGGATGCCACCGGTCAAAAAGGGGTTTTGCAGGTAGTAGGCAGACGCGCTAGTCTGACCTTAACTCAGGATGGGTGGGAAGATGCAGCGCCGCACTCGCAGCTCGTCGTCATTGGCGCAGAGGGGAGTGTGGACGGGGACAGTTTGGACGAGCGCATGGAGGCCTGTCTGGCAGTCAATGCCCCGAAGTCAGAAGGGGAATATATCACGCGCACCGTCATCGGATGGCTGCGCCAGCGGCTGCCCGGCAGATCATGAACTGCGGTTAAGGCGGGACACCCGATATGGAGAGTCATCGTTTCCCGGCGCCGATGACGATTCTCAGCGGCTTTCTCGGCGCAGGCAAGACCACCCTGCTTAACCACATCCTGCACGGCAATCACGGTCTGAAGATCGCGGCGCTGGTGAACGACTTTGGCGCGATAAACATTGACGCCCAGCTGGTCGTCGGTGTCGAAGGCGAAACGGTCAATCTGTCGAACGGCTGCATCTGCTGCACGATTCGTGGTGACCTGCTGAAGGAGACGCTCAAACTGCTGCGGCGGGAGGACCCCCCGGAATATATCATCATCGAGACCAGCGGTGTATCCGATCCTATCGCTGTCGCCAATACCTTCCTGGTGCCTGAGACCAAACCGTTGGTGCGGCTCGACAGCATTCTGGTCGTCGTGGATGCCGATCAGATCCTGTCACTGGATGAAGAAAACTTCGGGCTGGCGCTGGATCAGATCGCCGTCGCGGACATCGTGGTACTGAACAAAGTCGATCTGGTCACGGCAGAGGAGCTGGAAGAGATCAAGACCGATCTGAATCGACGCATTGCGCCGAGAATGAAGACGGGAAAGGCTGTTCTCAACGTAGTGGAGATCCAGACCGATCTGAATCGACGCACTGCGCAGGAGGCGCGCATTCTGGAAGCGACTTACGGACGGGTGCCGCTGGAACTGGTGCTGGGTGTGGGCAAGTATGCACCGGAACGCCTGCACCGGCGTGCCGAGCGCGACGTGCATGTGCATGGCGTGGATGGGGAACACGATCATGATGACGGGCATCACCAGCATGAACATACCGACCATACGCTGGTATTCAGCACCTGGAGCTGGACGACGGACAGACCGCTGTCGCTGAAAGCATTACGCGGGATGTTCGAGGCGCTGCCCAATACCATCTACCGCGCTAAAGGTACAGTTCATCTCCATGATATGCCGGACAACAGGATGATTCTGCAGATGGTGGGCAAACGCGCCAGCCTGACGCTGGCCGATGAATGGGGGGATGGGCCACGCCGCACGCAGATTGTTATGATCGCCTCGCATGGTGGGCTGGATGTTGAGGCGCTGCGCACGCAGCTGGAGTCCTGTATCGTCGCGGATGCGCGCCCGGCTGCCGTGACGCAGAGGACCGCTAGAACCGAATGGACGCGCAAAGGCCGGTAAGCCGCATACGGGAAAGGGAGAACGACCCTGGTTCGAAAACCGACCTGCCCCTGATGTTTGTACCACCCGTCGACGTTCGTCCGACAGGCACGGGGACAGGGCAGGCAGGAGGGCCTGAGTCGCCGGCGGCCGGTGGCCCAGAGAGCTGTGCGGTCTGACGTGTACATCTCCAGCCTCCGTTCCTACATCGGGGCCGTCGGGGGGAGGTTGAGGATCGTGGCCGAGTTTCCGGAAGGCGAGGTGGCGATTGCACATTTTTCCGACGTGGGAGAGGTTGAGAGCCGGCCTCTCATGGATGGATGAACTGCTCCATTACACCTTAGCTTGTGGTCCGGTTTTGGGGGCCAAGCTCCGCCCGTGTCTGTTTCCCTACAGCGGTCAGACGGTATCTTTGCGACCTGCTCCGCGGACTGTGCGGGCGCGTCATCTCGACCAGACCCCTACCAAGAGCGGGTTGCAGGTAGGCTTCGGAGAAGTGTTTGCGGTCTGACAGGCTCAGAGCGTCCATGAGCTCTACTCGGCTCATTTCCCCTTGCAAGACGGTAATGAGTTGTTCTACATGGGGGGTTACATGGGGGGCAGCTGCCGCTTCCTGGCGTGGGAAGGTCACGGTCACTAAACGGGGTGAGCACCGTGAATTGCAAGGTCCCGTAGGTACCCTTATGCGATTGCAGACGCTCTACGGGTCTTACAGCGAGGAAAATTTGTTCTGATCGGGCTGAAATTGGACAAACGCGACGGATTCGGGCATTTCGACTTGATCCGGCACTTTGTCGCGTTGGGGGCGGGCGGCAGCTGTTTGCCGTCCGTATTGCAATGGGAAAGTCCTTGACGCCGTCGCGCCTGATATCCGCCCATGGCTCTGGGGACGGACGGTGCGACGCGCAGTGGACGGGGTAGACGATCAGACGGAAGGCCGGGTGTTTCAGACGGAACCGCCCGGCTTTTTTGTATTTATTCCGTATTAGGAATATAATGCAATCATGTCTTGGGAGGTCGAATACACGACAAGTTTGGGGCGACGAGCATCTGGAGGAGTTACGGGAGGAGGGGAGATCGAATGAGTGGACGCCATTCGTTTCGCGAGCTGACCAAGGGGTTCACGCCGGCGCGGCGGCGGCGTGTAGAAGAGATGAAAGGAGAGTTGCTGGGGGAGATGCCGTTACACGAGCTGCGCCGGGCGCGGGCGCTGACGCAGCAGGACCTGGCGGAGATGTTGCAGGTGAAACAACCTGCGGTTTCGAAGATAGAGCAGCGGGCTGACGTGTACATCTCCAGCCTTCGTTCCTACATTGAGGCTGTCGGGGGGAGGCTGAAGATCGTGGCTGAGTTTCCGGAAGGCGAGGTGGCGATTACGAACTTCTCCGACGTGGGAGAGTTCGACGATGTATCCTGAAGACAGGTTCAACTACACCTCAAAGCAATCAGACCCAAAGGGCAACTGAGAACATCCTGAGCTATTCTTAGCAGATTGGAAGTAGAGAACAGTCGTGAATCACGATGATAGGGGATTCTGAATTATGTTTGCACATAAGTGGCAGCCTTTAGAAGGCCTTGATGCCCAATCTTCCAGTGTGGACTTCCAAGAGATTGACTCGCTTCACCAGCAGTGGCTGAGCTTTCGCGACGAACGCGAGAAGTCAAATCCCGACGCTTACAGAGCCTTCTGGGAGCGCTTGGATCGCCGCTGGGCGATTGAAACAGGTATCATCGAAGGGCTATACAACATTGACCGCGGCACAACGCAAACCCTCGTAGAAAAAGGCTTCGTTGCTGACCTGATAGATCGCGCCGCCACAGACCGTGATCCTCAGGAACTCGTCAAAATCTTGAAAGACCATCAGGATTCGGCAGAACTCGTGACAAAATCCATCAGGGAAAAGAGACCGCTTTCCAGTCACTACATAAGAGAACTCCACCAGTTACTGACTCGAAACCAAACCACCTACAGCGCTGTTGATCAGTTCGGTCGCGTTTTCGAATCCGAATTGGATAAGGGCGGTTTCAAGAAGCAACCCAATAGTCCAACCCAACCGGATGGGCAGATTCACGAGTACTGCCCTCCTGAGCAAGTGGAAAGTGAGATCGATAACCTGGTCGATTTGTACCGCGGCTTCGAGGCGGCAGGCGGCAGCTATCACAAACTTCTGCTTGCCGCCTGGTTGCATCATCGATTCACACAGATTCACCCGTTTCAGGATGGAAACGGAAGAGTTGCACGAGCGTTGTTAACCTGGCATTTGGCAAAAGAGAAGTACTTGCCGATCGTTGTGACGCGGGACGATAGAGAACAGTATATCGACTGTCTAGAGTCTGCCGACGCTGGTGATCTCAATCCGTTCGTAGGGTTCATTGTTCGATTGGAAAGGCAGATGATCTTGGAGGCATTGGGTGAACCTGAGCCGGTCACAGATTCCGGCATGGTCAGTCAGGTTCTGGATCATATAACTGAGCAGATCAGGCGACAGCGCCAAGACAGACTGGCTCAGATGCGTTCGGTCAATGGTGTCGCTTCTTCTCTTCGGGACACGGCCAAGGAATATTTGGAATCTCAAGTTGATCCGATCCGGCGGCAGCTTGGTGAAGCTGGCCTTACTGTAGATTGCGTCATCGATACGGGCGGTCCAGGAGACAGAGAACAGTGGTATCGGGCTCAGGTGGTTCAAACTGCCAGGGACGCCAGTCACTGGGCTAATCTGAATGAAGACAGGTTCTTTATCAAACTGTCCATAAATCCAGAGAATCAGTCTCGAATACCACGCCTTATATTTGTTGTCTCCCTTCATCATGTGGGTCGGCAGTTAACCGGGATCATGGCCGCGACCGCTTTTTCGCAGGTTTTCAAAGTTCAGGACAACACGACGGAAGATTCTGAAGAACCGTCCGATCCCGATTTCAGAAACTGCACAATAGATTCATTTACCTTCACATGGAATGGCGATGCTGAAATTGTTGCGCCGCGATTTTCTACTTGGCTCGAGGCTCCGTTAAGCATTGCGCTGCGCCACTGGAGTGAGTTCATATCGTGATTACTCTGTGAGGAGGTGCTGACGTCGTGCTCAAGGAGGAGTAAGTCCATGTGGTAGACGGACTGATAGGCACTATGTTATCTAAAGGGATTTATATAGACGGCTAACCACGACTAAAATCGCCGTTTCTTGACCATCGTTCTGCCCCTCCACAGGCTTGGTGAACTGCTCCATTATACACCTTAGCTTGTGGTCCAGTTTTTGGGGCCCACTTCAAACAATGTGTAAGAGTGAGACAGGATGTCAGAACATACTGTTAGCACCTATTTCAAACCACCCAGGCAGACACCTTCTGTAGAAGGCTATTTTCGGGTCCCGCCCATCTGGATCGACCAAGAACCAAATCCAGAAACAACTGAGAGTTTCAGCCAGCAGATTTACCATGAAGTCGTACTTGAAAAAACCCTCGATTCGAACATCACCGTGCAATCCTTACGTGACGGAACATTTCTCTTTGATTTCTCTTCCTACCCCTTTACTCCTCCTGTCACCATTCCAGGATACCCGTATCCAGGCCCCGGCACTCCTTTTCAACCTCCCTCCGAAGCATCTGCGGCAGAAGAGTCCGCAGAAAAAAATACGGAAATCCGAGCCAGTATCATAAACGTTCACCAAGTATGCCTAACGACTTCAGAAAGACTCCTCAAAAACCGTTTTGCGCAAATGGGATTTCCCATTGATGCACAGGAAACGCAGAAAGGAAGAAGCTTCTCAGAGGCCGCCCATTACGGCGGCGGACACGGCGATATCCACTCCCTCACTCGCAACATTGCCAATAAGATCTACGTGAATTCACCGGACACACCGTACCCTAGACGTGTTGTCGAACTCGATGTGGTGAAAAAATCGCTGCAATTGCTCGATGAAATACTCTTAAGAGACGACCCCTCTGTTTTGTACATGATCACGTCGCTACACTCCGCGGCCCGAAGTTACACGGGAAGGAAATACGGAGAATCCGTAGTCGTTGCTTGGTCCGTTTGCGAACAAATGATCTCGTCCGCCTGGAATGCTATCCTTGACGATGAACAATTGAGTGAGCGCATGCCCAGCCCCCGCCGAAAGAAATTAAATGGACGAGACTATACCGCCTCCGTCATAACGGAATTCCTAGAAATAATGAATGTAATTGACCACGAAACCTACAACCAACTTAATGCAGTACGAAAATCTCGAAATGACTGGGCACATCAACTCAAGGAACCTACAGCCCAACATGTACATGTTGCCATAGACTCTGCACAAAGACTTCTGTCGAAATTCAAAGGGGTTGACATTCTTCTTTCCCTGACGGGACCCGGACCCGGTGTTCCTTCCTGGTTCATTTACCAAGATCCACCATAATTGCCCCTTCCCTTCACTACCGCCTAAATCATCGCCGTTTATCGATGACTAAGCAGGCAAACGAGGCTCAACCTCGTTTGCCTCGGTTGAGGCAGCCCTTATCCCTTTAGAGTTCTACCCAAATCGTAGTGGAATGAAGTCAGCCCCAAGAGCTGGACCACGAGCAAAGGTAAGAAAGGGTGAAGAGGGTCCCAAAAACTGGACCTGTTGCTAAGGTGTCCTCTGGCGCAAAAGCTGGTCCCCTCATCCACACTGCTGGCTAAGAAACGCTCTACGCATCTACAACAGGCTCTGCTTTTTCAACCCCCAGCTCCGGTAGCCCGGCCACGATATCCACCGTCTCCAGGCTGAGGCTGATTACTTTGGCGAGCAGGCGGAGGATGTATTGGGGGTCGTCGGGGCGGTTGGGGTCGTTGGTGATGCCGCTGCGTTTGTCGGTTTTGACGCGGTACTGGTCGATGACCCATTCGAGGGCGGAGCGGTTGCCGAGTCGGTAGTTGAAGGCTGCGAGGGGAATGCCGTCGAGGGTGAGGAAGCGGTTGTAGGTGAGCTGGGTCCTGTCTTTGGAGAGGCGCATTTTTTCGACGCGCCAGTCGAGGGGGGCGTCGGGGTTCTCGATCTGGGCGAGGGGGTATTGGGGCTGGTCTTCGTAGTGGACGTGGATGTGGGCGAGGCGGGCACCGGCGGCGGTGAAGGCGCGGAAGTCGGGGGCGAAGGGGATGCGGGGGAGCTCGCGCTTGAGGTTGGCCTGGTAGCGGTCGCGGTAGACGGGGTGATGGAGAAGGCCGTAGACGTAGTGGAAGATGTCCCACTTGGTGATGGTGTCGTCGCGGTAGTGGGCGCGGAAGCGGTCGAGCGCCCAGTCGGTGATGTTTTCGCGGCGGTCGCTGCCGTCTTCGTCGTAGGAGTAGAAGGGGAAGCATTGGAATCCATCACTTGCGGCGATCGTGTGAAGTTCGGGAATCAGATTTGTCATCAGAGTACTGAATCCGGCGCGGAAGCCATGATCGCTGACTAAGATTGCACGATTTTCCGTATGTGTCTCCAATGTAGGGAAAATCAAGTGCTGTTGATACCGCTCTTCATTCCAGAAGTTGTCAAAGTAGAGATGTTTCTGGCAAAACGGTCGATACAACGAAACTCGAAAGTGCGATTCTTCGTATTTGCTCAACTCAAGCTTCTTGAGTGATGCCTTTACCTGACGGGTCCACTTGATCCGCGGGTCGTTCGTATCAATAAATTCTTCTGCAGGTGCGTTAGGATCAATCCTTCTCTTGCGATCAACAGTGCTGTTGTATAGTTCGACAAATGTGCGAACCCGGTCTTGCAGGGAATCTAAGTCAAACGAATAAGCCAGAACATCCCTATTCGTAGCAACACCTAATGAGTAGAGGTTGAACACTACTTCACTATCTCCACCCTTCTCCATTTTCGCTTCCCTTGTTCCCAGTGGGATAAAGGTCCCAAATTCCGCGCGGTGTCCTTCGGTAAGCCATGTGTGTTTAGCGTCAACAGCGACCTGTTTCAGCGGAATGTTTGGATAGTCTCCAAATTCGGTTAGAATCTTCCGCTTTGTGCGGGCCCTAAGATAGTCGTCTACCGAGTAAACCCAGACTTCAGTTTCTTCAGGATGCACTCCCTCCTTCTTGATGAAGAAGCTAATCCCCACCCCAACACGGATCTGGTCATCAAAGATGTTACCGCCCTCCTTCCGTCGACGTTCACCCGCGGTCCGCGCATTTCCTTTAAGATCGATGTGGAAAATCTTGGTGAAGTCCTGCGCGAGGTGCTTCCGCATCCCGTCGAAGGCCACAGCGTCGAGGAAGCTATTGTTGGTCACGAACGCGACCACGCCTTCGCCTTCGATGCGGTCCGATGCCCAACGGATCGCCTTCACATAAGGGTCAGAAAGCTTGTTACGAAGCGTGGCCTTGGAGTCCTTTACGTAGGTTTTCTGGACCCGACTGTCCATCGTTTCGTACTTACGGTTCTGGTTGTTGTCATTCTCGTTCACCTGCCCCATGTTCCAGGGCGGGTTGCCGATCACTACGAACATCGGCGTCTTCTTCTGGCTCTCGACGCGCTGCGTGTTCTCCGGCGCAAACATCGACATCTGCCGGTCCTCGGCCAGCTCGAAGGTGTCGACGAGGCAGATGCCCGCAAACGGCTCGTAGACGCCGGTGGCGTCGTAGTACTCGTGCTCGATGTTCATGCTGGCGATGTAGTAGGGCAGCAGCATGACCTCGTTGCAGTGCAGCTCCCCCTTGTACTTGCGCTCCAGCGCGGTGCGAGGAATCTCGCGCATCATGCGCACGATGAAGTTGCCGGTGCCGACGAAGGGGTCGATGATGTGCACACCCTCGTCGGCGAGGGAGCGGCCGAACTCGCGCTCGAGGATGGCGGACACGCTGCGCACCATGAAGTCGACGATCGGCTGCGGGGTGTAGACGATGCCGTGCGTGTCGGCGACCTTGACGGAAAAACCCTGGAAGAACTGTTCGTAGACGGTGTTCAGAAAGTGCTGCTTTTGGGAAAAGTCGCTGATGGTGGCGGCGGTGCGCTCGATGGCGGCGTAGAAGCGGTCCAGTTTGGACAGAAACTCGTCGCGGCTGAAGGCGTGGGAGGTGAGCGCGTCGATGACGTTCTCGATCTCGAAGGCGATGACGTTGCGGCGGGTGAAGGCGGGCCGGTTGAAGACGGTGCGGAAGAGGCGCTCGGTGAGCAGGTGCTGGATCAGCATCTCCTCGACGGCGGCTTCGGAGAGATTGGGGTTGATCGACTGGCGGCATTTGTCGAGAAAGGCGGCGAAGGCGGTGGTGAAAGCCCGGTTGGTCTTGCGCTCCTGCCGGATCAGACCGGCCAGGCCCTGGCCGATGTCGGCGACCCTGTCCTTGAACTGGGCGACGGCCTCCTCCCAGGCGGCGTACTCCTGGGGACGGTAGGCGAAGAAGGCTTGGAGGGTCTCGATGAGCCGGACGGGGTCGGTGAGGTCGTTGTCGAGCGTCATGCGCCCGTTCTGCCAGAGGATGGCCCGTTGGGGGGTCTGGAAGAGGATGTTGTCGCGCGGGTAGCCGGCGGCGAATTTGCGCTCGACTTCGGCGGGCAGGTCGTCGTGGATGTCCTTGGCTTCCCAGTAGCCGTGGGTGAGGCGGAAGTCGTCGATGAGGGCGCCGTCGACGACAGTGCGCCGGCCGCGGCGGGGGTTGACAGCGTGCTCGGGCACGAGGGTCCAGCCGGCCTGGCGGGCGCAGTGCTGGAGGAGGTCCTGGAAGGCTGTGCGGACGGCGGTCTCGTGGGTGATGCCGAGGTTGGCGAATTGGTCGAGGGCGGCGTAGTAGGATTTGATGGGCTTGTGGGTGGGTTTGAGGTTGAGGGTGGGCATGGTCAATTGCACCGGCGCTGATTATTGTAGCGTATGCTTGCTACCATAATACTACATGCGCCGGCAGCCTGGTGATGCCCTGGGTGGCTGGCCCCAATCGTTAGACTAACGAAATGGGGAGCGTATATTGACTCCTAAGGGATAGAAACTTGGGTCTGTTCACCGTCAGCGACGCAGGGCGGGCGATCTGGGTTGCAAGGTAACTTAGGGTACCCTTTGTTGATTTCAGGCGCTCTACGGGCTTCCTGGGCGGGAATACTTGTTCTGATCGGACTGAAAACAGGTAAAAAGCGCCGGATTCGGGCATTTCGACTTGATCCGGCGCTTTGTCGCGTTGGGGGGCGGGTGGCAGCTGTTTGCTATTCGTATTGCAATGGGTAGGTCCTTGACGCCGCCACGCCTGGTATCCGCCTATAGCTCCGGGAACGGACGGTGCGATGCGCGACCTCTTTGACGCTTGCAAAGCCTTCATCGACCGCATCAATCGCGACTCAACCTCCCTGGTATACCGTCTCTGGCCCAAATTTGAACTCGACCCAGAGTACGAAAAACTCTTGGTCTCAAATTGAACTCACTTTAGGCCAATCTTGGATACTTCTCCGAAGACATCTCCGAGTGAGATGGTTCCTTCATCGGTCAGTACGGCGTCGTCTACCTCGATGCCCAAAGCAGACAACACCTCTTTAATTCGGGTGAAACTCGCGGAAGCGTAGTCGCTCGCTTCATAGCGCTGGATCTGCTGTTCCTTCAATCCGAGGCGGTCGGCCAAATCTCGTTGACTGAGGCCGCTGGCAATGCGCGCCCGGATCAACTGTTTGGGGAGTTCCGAAATCCCCTTCAGGTGCTCAAACGCAAAGTTTCCGGCCTTGAGTGTCTCATATTCCTGAATACCCGCCTCAAGGTCGGAGAGCTGGCTCTGCAGAGCCTCTTTCTGCACAGTGAGCAAACGCGGCTCGACTTCGGACAAATCTGCTCCACCGGCATCAAGTCTACGCAGCGCTTCAGAAAACCGCTTTGCTTGCGCCTTGGTGATTCGATACTGCCGCTCATTCCTAATCATGTAAGACCTCCTAGATCCAGGGCGTCGAAGTCACCGGGTCCAAGCTTGGTGGAGACGAAGCTGCCGTCCACGTAAGCTGTAAGACAGCCAGCAATTTGCAAGTTTTCCAGAGCATCTCGAAGTCCAACGAGCAATTGACGGCGCCACGGCGTTGTCCCAAATCGATCATAGAGTTCGCTCCAAGTGGCCCAGTGGACACCTGGGGGCAGGTTGCCACCGGGCTCGAATTCCGGAATCATAACACAACTATAACATTGTGTTTTCAGATTGTCAAATGCAGTTTGATGGCCGCCGTACGGGACGCCAGCGACAACTGGGCAGGTTGTACGTATTCATCGGACCAGTTCACGCGGAGATTGGTTTGGGAATTGCGCATGGCGGTGTCTTCCTGCTGTACGGTGAGTCTGAACGATTCCGTGACTTCAGGTGAATCGAGCTCCGCGGGTGCATCCGAGATTTTTGCGTAAAGGGTAGAGTTGTAAACTGAAAGGAGGAAAGAAAGGGAGAGAGAACAGAGGGGGTCGAGATGAACAAGGAAAAGGCGAAGGCGAAGTTTGTGGGTGAAGCAGAAGCAATGTTCGAGAAGATGTGGACGTGGGGGGCAAAGAACTCGCAAGCAACGTTGGACGAGATAGCGGCGGAGTTGGTGCCGCTGCGGCGGGGGTTGACGGCGTGATCGGGCACGAGGGTCCAGCCGGCCTGGCGGGCGCAGTGCTGGAGGAGGTCTTGGAAGGCGGCGCGGACGGCGGTCTCGTGGGTGACGCCGAGGTTGGCGAACCGGTCGAGGGCGGCGTAGTAGGATTTGATGGGCTTGTGGGTGGGTTTGAGGTTGAGGGTGGGCATGGTCAGTTGCACCGGCGCTGATTATTGTAGCGTATGCTTGCTACCATAATACTACATGCGCCGGCAGCCAGATGATGCCCTGGGTGGTTGGCCCCAATCGTTAGACTAACGAAATGGGGAGCGTATATTGACTCCAAAGGGATAGAAATTCGGGTCTGTTCACCGTCAGCGACGCAGGGCGGGCGATCTGGGTTGCAAGGTAACTTAGGTACCCTCATGCGTTTTCAGGCGCTCTGCGGGCCTTACAGCGGGGAAAATATGTTCTGATCGGGCTGAAAAGGGGGCAATTGCGGTGGATCGGGGCCCTCCTTTCCGAAACCTTCCACACTGGTCCGGCGTATAGCTGGTAGTTGGCGGGTGTCATGGCCACCTGACCTGTCCTTGGGCGCACCTGCTTGCCGATGTGCGGGCAGTTCGCGTTCGCCCGCTTGGAAAGAGGGCCGATGGGATACCTTCAAGTCTGATTTGTCGGGGATTGTGGTCCGTCTGCGGCCAAGAGGCCGATCCCCAGGCAGTTCAAGGAGGCCCTGTCGGCGGCAGCGCAATGACGACGGGGTCCTGCCTGCACCGCCCCACGACGCGAGCGGCCACACCTGGCACCACCCCGATCAGATGCTGTTTGACATAACCAAGTACGGCACGACGGCCTTCGTCGGCGGAGACTACAAGAGCGACATGATAGGCTTCGCCGACCAACTCGAGGACGAGGAGATCTGGGCTGTGCTCTCCTACATCAAGAGCCGTTGGCCCAAGAAAATTCAGGACGCCCAACCGAAGTAGCAGGATGCTGCTTTACAGATTGCAGGTTGAAAACGCTTCGGCACGCTAGACATGGGGAACACAGCCATGGACCGGTCACTCGAAGACAGCGCGATGGACCCGGCTGGGGAGCCTGTACAGGCTGCGTTTGTCCGGCGTATCAATGGTCTCACTGTCATAATCGCGCGTCACTGGCTGGCACTCGTCAACGGTATCGCCGCGCTCTATCTGTTCCTGCCGTTTCTTGCACCCATGCTGGCAAAAGCAGGGCTGACCGCGCCGGCATCCTTCATCTACGCCGTCTATTCCGTGACCTGTCACCAGCTGCCGGAGAGAAGCTACTTTCTATTCGGCGAGCAGCCGCTCTACAGCCTCGAATCGCTGCAGGCGAACGGGCTGGAGAGCGGGCTGAACCTGTTTCAACGCCGCCTCTTCCGCGGCAACCCAGAAGTCGGCTATAAGGTAGCGATCTGCCAGCGGAATGTGGCCATCTATGCTTCCTTTCTGCTGGCCGGGCTGACCTACGGGCTGGTACGCAATCGGATTCGCCCGCCCAACTTCAAGTTGTATCTGCTCTTTCTCGTCCCCATGGCCCTGGACGGTTTCAGCCAGCTCCTTGGCCTGCGGGAAAGCAGCTGGTGGTTGCGCACTGTGACCGGCGCGCTCTTCGGCAGCGCTTCAGTTTGGCTGGCCTATCCTTACCTGGATTCGGCCATGCGTTCTGTGCGCCAACAGGAGATGAGATGGAGAGGCCGGCTGGCGGCGGGGAATCCTCAGCGGGCGGTTTAGTGGGGAGCCGCTTCTGCAGTTGCTCGGCCGCCATTCCCTGATCATCTATCTGGTTCACCAGCCGGTACTCATCGGTCTGCCTCTGCTGATTGGTACGGTACAGTTCGGATTCTAACCGTATGCATCCACGGAAGATAGACCAGACCCAAGTCTGAGGCAGACGACGGCCTTCCAGCAACGGACCTTCGAAGCATCATAGTATGTGCCGGGCAGCGTGAAGGTGGGGTACGGGATCAGTTTCACGCGTTATTTTTACAGGCCGCAGCCGTTGCACGCGCCGGAGGAGATCTGGGCTGATATCCGGGCGCTGGAGCGGGAGGCCGAGGGGCTGCTGGAGGAGATCCGGGGCGGGGCGGCATGAGTTTTGTCGCGGTCCAACACCTGCGATATAATGCGTTGCCTTTTCCGCGACTCTTGCGAAAGAGTCTGAGGCGGTCGATGGTCAACCTGCGCTGAATTCAGGAAATTGAAGTGTCGCTTCTCTTTGAATTTACAGTTGACGGTGTTGCTTTGTCCCAGCGCGCCGGGGGTAGGGGGAGGTGGAGCAGTCACGTCAGGAATTCTGCTGCGCAGAAATGGCACAAACAGCCCCCGGTTGCCGAGAAGGTCATGGTAACAATTAGAGGTGATATTTTGATCGAGGACATTGCGATTCTTGAAAGGGAGTTCATTGCCAAGACGGCGGCGAAGTACCGTAGCCGGGGTTATGAAGTGGAGGAAGACTATCCTCTGGATTTCCTGCCAGGTTTCACCGCAGATTTGGTTGCGCGCAAGGGCGACGAAGTGCGGGTGATCGAGGTGAAGTCCAGAACTTCCCTGGCGGCGACGCCGCAACTGAATGAACTTGCTGAGATTCTCTACAGCAAAGATGGCTGGAGCTATGACCTGCTGCTCGTGGGCGAACCGGAGAAACTGGACTCACCCGAGGGCGTACAGTCTTTTGCGGGGGAGGAGATCCGCCAGCGCCTTACCGAGGCAGAGAAGGCTCTCAAGCATGGCTTGGGTGAGGCTGCCTTTTTGCTGGTTTGGTCGGCTTTCGAGGCGGTCACCAGGAAACTGATCGCGGCAGAGGGGGTTTCCATTGCGCGCGTCACCAAGTCGGGTTACGTCCTCGATCAGGCGGTCTATCATGGCGTCATCTCCCGCAGGGAGTATGAGTATCTGGCCGACATGAGGAAATATCGAAACGCGATTGCCCACGGTTTCGATGTCAACGGGTTCAGCGACGGGAAGGTGACCGAGCTGATCGAGGTTGTTTTGCGGCTGCTGGATTCGGAGGCTGAGCCGGCGTGAAGGCGGGCGATGGCCGTTCCGGAGCGGCGAGAACCCCGCGCGGTTGAAGGGCCCTGGTTTTCAGTCTTGTAGCGCGATCCCCTATTCGATCAAATTTCATCGCGGTTGACCATCATGCAGTGCGGCGCAAGTGGCGGCTGCGGTGTCCGCGCGCGAAGATTTGCATTCCAGGTAGCCGTTACCATAGAAGGATTTGCTTTGTGATCTCTTGGGCTTATCTCTGCGGGACATCGAATACGCCGACCTTGACACCAGGCCCCCATGCAACTACAGTGCTGTAACTACGGAGGCGACGCACAGTTGCAGTGGCGATGGGATGCGGCCAAGGACAAGGCTAATCTCCAAAAGCATGGTATCAGCTTCGATCCGCTAACCGGAGAGGAGGTTGGACGTATCATCAGCGCGCGCAAAGCGACCCGTCACGAGAGGAGGGTTTATGAAAAGGGAGAGCAGTGAGCTGACCGGGAAGCAACGCGCCGAATTGCAGGCTCTGGAAGAGCTGTCCGACGACCAGATTGACACTTCCGATATACCCGAAGTTCTTGACTGGACGGGCGCCCGCCGCGGTGTTTTCTACCGTCCCGTGAAGCAGCAGATCACGCTGCGTATCGACGCGGACGTCATCGCATGGTTCAGGGCCCGCGCCGAGGGCGGGCGCGGCTATCAGACTGACATCAATCGCGCCCTGCGCCAGCACGTCGAGCGCTGTGAAAAAGAGAAGGCCAGATGAAAGACCGGGATTCTTATAAGGTTGTCGAACTGCCGGCGTCAACTTTCATCAAGACGGACCTTGACAAACCCGTCACATCTGACAACAATGGAGAAAAGGCAATGGGAGGGTCTTTGATGGGCATGCAGAAGGTAAAGTTTTCCAGCCAGGCTTCGCCGGAGGTGCTGACTACCATGCGGGAGATCGCCAGCAGGGAGGGCCGCCAGTTTCAGGCCGTGCTGCAGGAGGCGATGGAGGAGTACATCGTCAACCGCAACCGCAAGAGGCCCCGCCCCGAGGTGATGGCGCACTTCCGCGCCAGCGTTGCGCGAAACCGCCGGCTGTATGAGCTGCTTGCTGAATGAGCTATGACTATCCCGATATCGGTGAAGCGATCGCCGTTCACGACGCGCTGATCGACGAGTTCGGCGGCGCGCCCGGCCTGCGCGACGAGGGCGCGCTGGCCGCCGCGCTCATGCGGCCGCAGCTGGGCTACTACGACAGCCTGATCGAAGAGGCGGCCGCGCTGTTGGAGAGCCTGGCCAACAACCACCCTTTTGTGGACGGCAACAAGCGGACGGCCTTCGCCGTCACCGACATTTTCCTGCATCTGAACGGCTACTACATCGACTGCGACAGCCGCGAGGCCTACGATCTCTTCATGCAGCTGTTCGAAAGCAGTTCGTTTCGTTATGCGCAGTTGCTGGCGTGGCTGGAGGAGAAGGTCAGGCCCCTGAGTGCGGTATGACTGGGGAGACTCTTTCTTCAGTTTCGCGACCTTCCGCGCGCAATGTGAGAAATGGATGGTTGGTCCCAATGGCTGGACCACTAAAATGTCACGGCGTATGGCAGCGAGAAGGAATCACTCGACGGATCAGTTCAAACTGTCTGACGGGCAGACCGCGAGAGTTTCATAGGAGTTGGTTGCAACCCCTGGACTTCATCAATGCATGGCGCACGCGTTTTAATCGTTGGCCTGACTGCTGTGATCGTAGTGCTGGCCCTGGCGCTCGTGGTCATCACGGTCGGCCGTTCCTCGACCCCCCCGGCGGCTGATCCGGCGGCCCCGGTCGACGCGCTGGCCGAAAGCGACGACGGCTGCGTGACCTGTCATCGTTTACAGACTCCGGGCATCGTAGAGCAGTACGGGCACAGCACGATGGCCGCTGCCGGCGTAGCCTGCCAGGACTGCCACGTGGTTGAAGAGGGTTATCCCGGCTCCGTGCCGCACGAAGGCCAGTTCGTCCTGAATCAGCCGACAACCGCGATCTGTCAGAAGTGCCACATCCAGGAGGTCGCTCAGTTCAACCAGAGCCGTCATGGGCTGCCGGCCTATGTGGCCTATGCCGGCGAAGAGACGCTGACTGCGGCGCAGAAGCAGATCTACGCTTCGATCCCCGAGGGGGGAAACGACCCCGAGGCCACGCGCGCGCGCAATGCCCTCCACGAGCTGGAGGGAGAGGCGATTACGCGCTTCGCGTGCGAAAGTTGTCATGACATCGGCAAACCTGCCGCCGACGGATCGGTCGGCCAGTGTTCAAGCTGTCATCTGCGCCATGAGTTCAGCCTGGAGCAGGCGCGAAAGCCGGAAACGTGCAACTTCTGCCACATCGGCCCGGACCATCCGCAGTGGGAGATCTACCAAGAGTCGCCCCACGGCATCTACTACGCTACCGGGGGAGACAGATGGCACTGGGACGCAGAGCCGGGCACGCTCAGCGCAGCAGACTTTCCCGCGCCCACCTGCGCCACCTGCCACATCAGCGGGTTCGGCAGCTCGGGCACAACCCACGATATCGGCGACCGCCTGACCTGGTTCCTGTTCGCTCCCGTCAGCGGCCGGCGGCCGGCGTGGCAGGACAACAAGGTTCGCATGCAGGGGGTCTGCCGCGAGTGCCACAACCAGAACTTCATCACCGAGTTCTACGCGGACGCGGATGCGGCAACCGAACAGGTAAACGCCTGGGTTGTCGAGAGCAACCGGCTGATCGCCCCGCTACGGGAGCACGACCTTCTCACCGCGGCGCCCTTCGACGAACCGATCGACTTTACCCATTTCAACCTGTGGCACCACTGGGGCCGAACCGCCAAGTTCGGCGTATGGATGCAGGGGCCGGACTATGTGCAATGGCACGGCGCCTATGAGATCCTGCACGACATGGCAGAGCTGCGCGAGCAGGTGCGTGACAAGCTGGATGAAGCCGGCCTCGAGACCGAATCCCGCTAGCCGCTGATCGGAAAGATGCGCCTCGATTCCGCGGACGCCGACGGTGACACAGACCCTTCTGCGGCCGAATCAGGTTGCGGAAAGAGTAGTCCGCGCCTCTTTTCCTCCCGTTTCAAGCGCATCGCGCTGCCGTTTTTCACGCCTCCCAGGCTGTCCCTGACCCGGGACCAGCTGATGCTGGCGATGGTTGCCCTCAACGAGTTCTTCCTCGCGGTTGAGGTCTATCTGGCCCACGGCGCCAACGGCACGATTGTTCCCGATGAGTGGCACCCGATCTATTTCGGTTTCTGCAGCTTTCTCCTGCTGATTCTGGCCGGGCTGCTGGCGACCCGCCACAGGACCGCGGCGTCCGCCGTCGCCACCGCCACCCTGGCCGGCAGCGTTCTTGTCGGTTTTCTGGGCGTCTACTTTCACCTGGCCCGGGCGGTTTTGCCGACCGCGCCGGCAGGCGAGCGCTTAAGCCTCGACCTTCTTATCTGGGCGCCGCCGGTCATGGGCCCCCTCGCGTACTCCCTGGCGGGGTTGCTCGGAATCAGCGCAGCCTGGGAGGAGGACCCCACCGGCAGCGGCCGTCTGATCATCTTCAAGGGGCAGGTCATCCGCCTCCCTTACAGCAAGACCAGGGCCTACATTTTCACGATCGGCATGGGTACACTGGCCGCTCTGGTCAGCAGTGTCCTGGACCATGCGCGCACCGGTTTTGAAAGTGGCTGGCTCTGGCACGCGCTGGCGATCGGTGTATTCGGAACCGTTGTCCCCGTCGTCTTCGCGTCGATGGACCAGCCATCGCGTCTGGATGTTTTCGCATATATTGCCGCGATGGTGTTGTTGATCCTGACCGGAGTGGCGGGATCGTATCTGCATATTCGATCCGATCTGGTCTTTGGGGATGTCGTCGTTGTGGAGCGCTTCCTGCGCGGCGCCCCTCCTCTGGCGCCGCTTCTGTTTTCGAATATGGGATTGTTGGGTCTTATCGCGCTTCTGGCCCCTGAATGTTTGCAGATGATGAGACGGCGGACGGATCCGTAGGCGGCTTTCAGCGTCGGGACTGCGGCTGCGGACTGCAGATGGCTTGCAACGAAGATGCCGCAGGCATATGCGCTCTGTACGCTGCGCTACAGCAGGGGTCTGCGGTATTGTGGTATTCTGCGATCGACAGCGCAAGCAGGGCCGGCGGTTCGAAGCGGATCTGATTTCCTGTCGGGACCGGGAGGGCGCCTGTTTCGTGCGTCCAGGCGAGATGCCTGCGGTCCAAGCGCGAGCCCTGTGCAAAGACCCTGGCTCTAAGAGCGGGCGACGGGTCAGGGGTTTGTAGCAAAGGGCAAGACCAAAGAGGAGTTTTTCAATGACGAAAGACCGATCCAACACGAATCCTGCGGCGCAGGAGGCGGGCGATCCCCGTGAGCTGTCCGGCGCGCACTCCACAGCGTACGGGCCAAGCGCAAGAGCCCCTGCTCCCGCAACTGTCGAACCTCCCCATTCCCCTGTGAACGGTGACTCCCAAAGACATCTTTCTGCGAGCTCCCATCCACCGGATTCGGAACCGGAGCCCGCGCCGCCACCTGCCGTCCAGCGCGCCAGCGCATACTCGGTGGCCCAGGAACAGCTGGCGCGCGTCGCCGAGGCCATGCATCTTGACGACGATATGCGTGCGTACCTGACAGCGCCGCGCCGGGAACTGATCGTTCACTTTCCGGTGGTGATGGATGACGACACAATACGCATCTTCACCGGATTCCGGGTGCATCACAACACCGCGTTGGGGCCGACAAAAGGGGGCATCCGTTACCATCCGGATGTGACGCTGGACGAATCGCGTGCGCTGGCGATGTGGATGACGTGGAAGTGCGCGCTGATGGACCTGCCCTATGGCGGCGCCAAAGGCGGAGTCATCGTCGACCCCAAGAGCCTCTCGGCAAGGGAGCTGGAGGCGATGACCCGGCGCTACACGACAGAGATCAGTCTCTTCATCGGGCCGGAAATGGACATTCCCGCGCCGGACGTGGGCACAGACGCGCAAGTGATGGCCTGGATCATGGACACCTTTTCGATGCACAGGGGCTATTCCGTGCCGGCTGTGACGACCGGAAAGCCGCTGGCAGTAGGCGGCTCTGCCGGGCGGGCGTATGCCACCGGCCTGGGCATCACCTACGTGACCAGGGCCATGCTGCGCCGGCGCCTGGGCCTTGATCTGGAAGACACATCGGTTGCCATACAGGGTTTCGGCAATGTCGGCGGTTGGACCGCACGCGCGATGCATGAACGGGGCGCGAAGGTCGTAGCCGTCAGCGACGAGAAGGGAGCGGTGTACGACAGTCGAGGGCTGGACCCGCGCCATCTGCGGCGTTACGCCGACGAGACGGGCACGGTCGTAGGGTATCCGCACGCGGACTCTCTGACAAACGGGGAGCTGCTGGAGCTGAATGTAGATGTTCTGGTTCCTGCCGCGTTGGAGGGGCAGATCACCAGAGAGAACGGGGAGAGGATCCAGGCGCGGGTCGTCGCCGAGGGCGCAAACGGGCCGACCACGCCGGAGGCCGACCGCATTCTGGCAGACAAGGGTGTCCTGATCATCCCGGATATTCTCTGCAACGCCGGCGGTGTTGTGGTCAGTTACTTCGAATGGGTGCAGGATTTGCAGGCCTTTTCCTGGGATGAGAGCGAGATCCGGCATCAGATGAAACGCAAGCTGTTGGATAGCCTGGACAACGTACTGGCGATCACGCTGCAGACTGACTGCGACCTGAGGACGGCGGCCTACACGATCGCGATCCAGCGGATTGTGGATGCGGTCAGGTACCGGGGTATCTATCCGTAAGCGGCAATGCGGTCCCGCGGCCGGGCGGCGCGGCGCAGGAGAGGGTCTCTCTTCGCGTGTGCGGGGGGCCCAGACTGCCGAAAATCGAAAACCGGAACTCGGAACTCGTGACTTCTATCCCCGCGTGTGCGGGGGGGCCAGGCCCTGATCTTCCATTATTTGTCTGCCTCCTGCCCGCGCGGGCATGGATTAGGAGGCCAGCAAGCTTATGAACCTCACTGTCGTCATCCCCACAAAGGCAACAATAAGCGCGACCACGATCCAGATGGCCACGGCAGCGAGACGCCGCAGCACGCGCAGACTGTCGGCTATGTCTGACAACAGGGCGAGAATCTCTTGTTGGAGGTCTATGTCCCGATCCCCGGTTGACATCATAGAGCTCCTTGCGGTGTGGTTGGACGTCTAACCATTGCAAGATCTCACAAGCGCGATGGCCAGAAGGAGCTCGAAGAGCAGCCAGATCCAATCCATCCAACTCAGTTTCCGCGGCAACTCTCGCAGCGCCTCGATCTCGAACCGGAGGAATGCCTGCTTGCGCTGTATGCGTCTGCGCTCCATGCCGACTTCCTTTCCAAGGGATCATGAATGGTTACAGCAAGCCCAGCCAGAACAGAACAGCAACAAACAGAGTGGCCATGGCCAGCTCAATGAGCAACCACCCCAGGCATGAAATCCATCTCGACCTCTCCAACAACGTTCGCAGCGCCTCAATCTCGAATCCGAGGAATGCCTGCTTGCGCTGTATGTGTCTGCGCTCCATGCCGACCTCCTTGCCCTTTGCGATCGCGGCCGTGTACCCTTCCTGACGGTGAACTGTGTCCGACGGCGTCTCGGGCATTACCATTTTTTCACTTGTCGATGTCCCAGCTGCAGGTCGCTATTGCTCGAAGTCCTCGGGATACAACGAGACGCGAATGTATCGTTCCAGTGGCAGGAATGCGGCGGCAGAGGCCTGGATGTCGGCGGCGGTCACGGCCTCCACCCGGTTCGCCACGATCTCCAGGTCGACAAAGTCAGCCAGATCGACACCCTCTTCCCTGGTGTAGCGCCGCAAAACATTCTGCCAATAATGGTTCAGCTCCAACTGTTCCTCGCGCCGGTGTATGATCTGCGCCTTGGCTTTTGCCAGCAGATCGTCCCTGAGGCTGTCGGTCTGCACGCCTGCGATCAGTGCGAAAAGGAGATCCACCAACTCCTGCGCCCGTTCCGGATCGCTGCCAAAGAAGAAGGAGATTTCGTAGAGGCCATCGGGATAAGGAAGCATCCTGGCCGATGCGAACGACGAGTAGACGCCGCCCCGCTCCTCTCGCAACTCTTCCCGCATCAGGATATTCAGAATCGTCTCCAATATGCGCAGACGCAGACGGTTTGCGGGCGTATCTTCGCCGGGGCCGGTGAACAGGATCTGGGTGAAGCTCTGCTCCTCCTGTCCGCGATAGACCGGCAGTTCGACGATTCCGGCCGGCGGGTCCGGGGCCACGTCTTGCCAGGTTTCGACGCGATGCAGTGACGGCAGATTGCCCAGATAGATCTGCGACCAGGCGACCATCCGCTCGACGTCAAAGTTGCCGACGAAGAGGAATGTAAAGTCGCTGAAGTCGGCGAATCGCTCCTGATAGATGGAGAAGGCCCGCTCCAGGTCGAGAGATTCGATCATCTCCAGCGTCGGGGCGGCGTGGCGGACCGACGTGCCGTAACGGGCTTGGGTGACGGCATCCGTCAACGCGTTCTGAGGCATGAGTTCACGGTTGCGCAGGTTTTCGGTGAACCGGTCCTTGACCGTGGCAAAGGCGTCCTCGTCTGCGCGGGGCGCGGTGCCGTAGAGATAGAGGAGCTGGAAAACTGTTTCCACGTGATCTTTGCCGGCATATCCGTAGAATCCCTCCTCCAACTCTTCGATGAAAGGGATGACTCTTACCGACCGGTCGGCCAGCAGCCGCTGCAGCGCCGCGTAGCTGACGTCGCCGATGCCGCTCTGGTAGATGATGTTGTTGATGAAGTGCGTTTCCGGATAGTCCTCATCGGTGACCAGTGAGGAGCCGCCGGGGCTGGCGGCGCTGAACAGCACCTCCTCTTCCTTGAAAGTGGTCGGTTTAAGCAGTACCCGCGCGCCGTTGGCAAGGGTGAGGTCGGTGATGTTGTAGGTCTCGTCGGTCTGCCGCGAGATGATATCCGCCGGTTGCGGGATGTCGGTCAGGAGGGCCGTGACGGCTTCGATGTCCTGGTAGGGATCGATCTGTTTGGCCTGTACCGCCTCGATGACGACGGCCAGTTCCTCCCGGCTGGGCAAGTTGTCAGATTCCCGCTCCGGGCCATAGATCAGTACTGAGCGGTTTTCCGTACCGACATATTGATCCGCCAGCCGGTTGACTTCGGCGGGCGTGATCTCGGGCAGCAGCCGTTCTACCAATCGATACTCGAAGGCGATGCCGGGGACGGCCTCGTTCTGCAGGAAGTTGTAGCTGTATTCCATGGCCAGGTGTCGGTTCCACAGGTTTTCGCGGTCATTGAACCGACGCGCGTAGACGTTCAACAGTTCAGATTTGGCCCGCGCCAGCTCGGCGACGGTGAAGCCATGGCGGCGCACCCGTTCTATTTCTGTCAGGGCCGCGTCCAGGCCAGAGAGAAGCTCGCCCGGGCGCGCCTGCACGCCGATATCTTGCGATGTGAAGCCCCGCACCAGTTGCCTCTCAGTTACGAAAGCGCTCAGAAACGGTGAATCGGCTTCTCTGACGATATCGTTGAGCCGGTAGTTCAGCATCGTGTAGAACAGATGGCTGATGATGTTGTTTCTGTAGGTGGCGAAGGCGCCCGGTTCTGCGGTGCGCTGTCTGAAGCTGATCTGGGCAAACGTCATCGGCATCTCCGGATCGGTGAAGTTCAGATAGCGGGTATCGCCATGATCCGGCAGAGAGTATGTGAGCCGGGGCCGAGGCGTCTGCGGCGCCGGCAACCCGCTGAAGTGCTCGATGATCTTCGCTTCGATTGCGTCCGCATCGATATCGCCCACGACGATCACCGCCATCAGATCGGGCCGGTACCAGTCACGGTAGAAACGGCGCAACGTTTCCGCCGGCACGTTGCGGATGATCTCCAGATCGCCGATTGGATACCGCTCAGCGTAGCGGGATTCGCCCAGCCGGAAGGGGATTAGCTGCTTGTTCAGGCGGCCAAAAACGTCTTGGCCCCGCAGGCGTTCCTCTTCGAGGATGACGCCGCGTTCTTTGTCTACTTCCTCAGCGGAGATGGTGGCGCGGCTGGCCCAGTCCTCCACCACCTGGAATGCGGTGTTGACGATCGCTTCGTCATCGGTGGGGAAGTCCAGAAAATAGGCCGTCTCGTCGTAGGATGTGTAGGCGTTCACATCGGCTCCGGAGGAGATGCCGACGCTTTCGAAGTAATCGGTCAGCGCCTGCTTGGGGAAGCGCTCGGTGCCGTTGAACATCATGTGTTCGAGAAAGTGGGCCAACCCCAGTTGATCGTCATCCTCCTGCAGGGAGCCGGCGTTTACCGCCAGCATCAGGGTGGCGCGGTTGGCCGGGTTGGTATTGTGACGGATGTAGTAGGTCAGTCCGTTGTCCAGTTGCGCTTTGCGGATGCTTGGGTCCATGGGCAGGAGCGCATCCATGTCCAAGGTTTCGCTTGCGAGGTCCAGGAAGGTTTGGGCCTGTTCGGTCTCCACCGCTGGCGAACCGGCGGCGGCAGGTTCAATGGGTTGACAGCCGCTGACGAGCACCGTAAACAGCAGCAGAATTCCCGCCAGCAGCTTCATCTTACTCGCTTTGCGGCCGGGGACTGTTCCGCCTCCCCGGTTCTTGGCAGAACATGTGTCCTGTGAGGTCACCGTTTTATTCATAATCAGTTCCTTTTGCGTAGGGCAGCCTGGAATTTCAGGGGGAGCGAAGCGTGATAACAACAGGCGAGCCATGCGTTTCCTCTTTACGTGACAGGCTCTGCACAGAAGCTACTGTGCGCTCCTACATAAATATACGTGCAGCGGGCAGCGGTTGTCTCCGCAATAGAGTACCGAAAATGGTATTTCGAAGCGCCAATTTCGGTACAGGCACGTTTGCGTTCGCGCGTCAGAGCGGCTCGCCGTCACGACAGCCAGTTGGCCGCACGGCCCGCCCAGAGCGAAAGTGACGCGAAATCCCGCCTTCGTTTCTCCTACGGGCGTCCTTGTTTTCAGGGCAGTGAATCTTCAGTTGCGGTTACATCGATACGGACGGCTGGTTGCCGGGCCGCGGTGATGCGTTGAAAGGGGTGGGCAATGGGGTTCAGTGTCCCATTGTACACCTTAGCTCGCGGTCCGATTTTTGGGGCCAAGCTCAGCAGTCCAACTAAATTGGAGGATAATGGGCAGAAGGGTCGGGGTCAACAAAGCGGGGAGGGGAGATTTGACTTTTCGTTTTTGACGAGGAGACCGGGTTGTTGTACGTTAGTTGGGCCGCGTCATCCTATTCTCAGACGGCAGAGTCGGGCCGTGCCACAGCCGCTCCCCGGCTCTGTCTGCGTTACGACAAAGAGAGCACATGACCCTCCGATTACGACTCCTCACGCTGTCCGCGCTCACCGTTTTGGCCCTGTTTGCCGTATTCCTGGCCGGCCATATGTAGTTCACTTCCCGGAACGCAGAAGGACGAAGAGCCAACTCCCGATCGGTTATCTCTTTCGTGAGCCACGACTACCTTCACGGTCATGATGGTTTCAGGTGCGGGTCCGATCCAACCGCACATTAGAGGAGAATGGGGCGGCCCAGGCGGGGGCGGTACGGCCCTGAGATTGCGTTACCTGGCGATTGGGCAGCGAAAATTGCCTGTTTGACTGCGCAATGGGCTTGTCCTGCCGGAAGGGGAGGCTATGAAGGGCGCCATTGTCTGGTTGCTTGTCATCGTCTTGCTGATAGTCAGCTGCAGCGTCGTGTCGAATGCGAATTTCCGCGGTATATCTCACGTTTCCTTTTCGAGAGAGCCACGCAGTTCGCGCGCCCCAACTCCAACCCACACGCACACATCAGGCGCAAACCGGGTATCCCGGCAGCAGGCAGAATTGCAGGACTCTCGACCTGAGCGTCCCATTTTCACGCCGACACCTCAACGACCGATCGTGGCGGTCAAACACAATTTGGCCATACGGGGAGGGCCGGGGGCAAGCTATCCCGTTATCGGTACGGCATCGCCAGGACAAAGCTTTCCAATTACGGGAAGGGATTCTACGGGAGACTGGTGGAGAATCAGGCATTACGGTGATGAAGGTTGGGTCTACCGCGGGTCGGTCACTGTGAGAAACGGGGAAAGCGTGCAGGTGGTCGGGGATTGATGGGAGCGGAACGATTATGGACGACAAGGATCGGCAAGTGTAATAGGAAATCGTGTTAAAAGAATTCGACAGGCCCAACACATTTGTGTTGGGCCTGCTCATGCCGGTTCGATCGGTCCGCCTTTTGACACTCATTCACTGGAGCGCGGACCTGAACGATCGAGCCGGCTTCGTTTATTGCACGCAGCGTGTGCCGAGCGGGTCAGTCAAGGAACGGCGTGAGGAGAGCCGCCAAAGGCTGCTGTCATACCTGACCGGGGCGGGCGAATTGGGCCGGAGGGAGGCAGGGGCGGACGCGTGGGCGCGTGGCGCTGATCATCGTATTGATCTGCGCCTGTCGGACGTCAGCAACGCAGGGCGGACGCTATGAAATGCAAGGTGCCTGGTGTACCCCCAAGCGATTTCAGGCGCTCTACGGGCTTCCTGGGCGGGAAAATTGGTCTGATCGGGCAAAGGCGATGGATTCGGGGGTTTCGGCCTGATCCGGCCGTTCGCGTGCGGGCGTGTCCCGGCCCCACTACAGACAAGGCTGACATACTGCCGGAGGTTGAACCGAACGGACTCTTTTTTGAAACAGAGGGGGGACCATTTCCGTATAAAGTCGTCGCATTCTTGTGGGAGGAAATCTCGGCTTACGTCTTGCCGTTGCTGTACGTGTCTCCGCGCTGCCCATAAGAATGGCGTCACAGGTCCTTTCGCGGGCTCGGCGTCAACTGATCATGAGATAGATCAGGATGATCGCCAAGAGAATCGTCGCAGCGCGCCATATCGATGCCATCGTTCTTGCTGATTCAAGTGAATCTCTCAGGTCTTGAACTTCATTATGCAAGTCTCGACATCTGCGTCGCATTCGTCCGAGTTCGGTGTCGTCGTGCACGGGTTCTTTCTCGGTAGTCCATTGCAGATTTGACTTGGCCAGATCGTGGCGGAAGTCTTCATGTATACTGTCGGACAGATCAGGTTCCAGAGGTTTCGGGTATGGTCCTTGCCCCATTGTCCATGGTCTCCTCTCGGCATCTGCCGCCGGCATCTGCCTGGGTTGGCACCGGGCAGCCGGGATCATCGTTTGACTGTCTTCAAACGTTCTTGGCGCAATGCGAGATTTGCAGGCAGCGGTGTGTCGCCGGCGTGTCTTGACCATTGTACTGCCCATCCACGCGCTTGGTGAATTGTTCTATATTTAGACCTTAGCTTGTGGTCCAGTTTTTGGGGCACAGTTCATAATTCCCATTCATTTCTATACCATTTCCGTCAGCAGGAGTATCGCTGCAATTCGCCGGGCGGTGTCTGTGAAGTGTTGTACCTCTGCCGGGGTCATTGGGCGGCCCAGGACGGCGTGCTCCCGGTAGGAGAGCCACTTCTTTAGGACCTGGTAGCCGCCGAGCTTATAGCTCCAGACGGCGACGGGGAGGTTGCGCCAGTAGGCGCGGTCGTTCAGGTACAGGTCGAAGGTGGTCTCGCCGAGGGTTTGAGTAGCTTCGCCCAGGGCGGCGCTCTCGTTCGCAGTGTAGGGACGCTCGACGACATGGCCCTGGCCGGGCATGACTGCCTTTCCCTGCCCGAAGTGGCCCCAGCCGGCCGTCAGCGCGAAATCGTCTCCTATCATGTTCCCACCGTCGGTGGTGGACGGTACCGCTACGGCGGCGATCTCAGGGCGAAGCACGCCTATTGTGACGCCGGAAACTTGAGCGTCGGAATTCAGCAGCGAGGCCAACTCCCTGCCCCGCGCCGCGGACGCCAAGAGCTGCTTCGCCACTCCGGCTTCGGTGCCGTCGGGCCAACCAGGAATCGGGATGCGCGGCCACTCCATGCACAGAGCCCCAGCATTGGCGTCGCGGTAGGCGGGATCGTGCAGCACGGCAAGGACGTGGTAGAAGAGGTCTTCGACGCCTGCGCCTAAGCGAGCGAGGTAGCGTTGGGCGTCAGCGGACAGGTTGTGGCGACGCAGGGTCCCGTCGTTATCGAACTCCAGCCCCTCCTCCCGAAGCCACGCGGGGAACATGTTGGCGCCGCGTTCAATCAGATGCAGCGAACCTATGTGTTGCGTGAAGCAGGTTTGCGGTTCCGTTGCGCCTTTGCGTAAGTGCTGAGCTGAGGACAGCCACACGTTCCCCTCAAGCACGTGGGGCATATACTCAGGCCGCGGACGGTCGAGCAACCCGCTTTCCCCTTCCCAGTAGAGCCACCGCGTATCGAACGGCCGGTACGTGTGGCGAACGAAGCCCGCCGCGACCGGGCCGCCGCGTTTAAGCAGGTCAGCGCGCACCGCGGGAGCGTCGAAAACAGTCGTGGATTTCATCACTGCCGGGTAACGTTGAGCGATTTCCACATTGGTCAGGTCAGAGTCGAAATAGTCCGCGATTCGTGCTCGCAGCCGATGCAGGTCGACCCCGACCTGATGGGCAGATTCACGAGTACTGTCCTCCTGAACAAGTGGAAAGCGAGATCGATAACCTGGTCAATTTGTACCGCGGCTTTGAGGTGGCGGGCGAAAGCTATCACAAACTTCTGCTTGCCGCCTGGTTGCATCATCGATTCACACAGATTCACCCGTTTCAGGATGGAAACGGAAGAGTTGCACGAGCGTTGTTAACCTGGCATTTGGCAAAAGAGAGGTACTTGCCGATCGTTGTGACGCGGGATGATAGAGAACAGTATATCGACTGTCTAGAGTCTGCCGACGCCGGTGATCTCAATCCGTTCGTAGAGTTCATCGTTCGATTGGAAAGGCAGATGATCTTGGAGGCATTGGGTGAACCTGAGCCTGTCACAGATTCCGGCATGGTCAGTCAGGTTCTGGATCATATAACTGAGCAGATCAGGCGACAGCGCCAAGACAGACTGGCTCAGATGCGTTCGGTCAATGGTGTCGCTTCTTCTCTTCGGGACACGGCCAAGGCATATCTGGAATCTCAAGTTGATCCGATCCGGCGGCAGCTTGGTGAAGCAGGCCTTACTGTAGATTGCGTTATCGATACGGGCGGGCCAGGAGACAGAGAACACTGGTATCGGGCTCAGGTGGTTCAAACTGCCAGGGATGCCAATCACTGGGCTAATCTGAATGAAGACAGATTCTTTATCAAGCTGTCCATAAATCCAGAGAACCAGGCTCGAACGCCACGCCTTATATTTGTTGTTTCCCTCCATCATGTGGGTCGGCAGCTGACCGGGATCATGGCCGCGACTGCTTTTTCGCAGATCTTCAAAGTTCAGGACTACACGACGGAAGATTCTGAAGAACCGTCCGATCCCGATTTCAGAAACTGCACAATAGATTCGTTTACCTTCACGTGGGATGGCGATGCTGAAATTGTTGCGCCGCGATTTTCTACTTGGCTCGAGGCCCCGTTAAGCATTGCACTGCGTCACTGGAGTGAGTTCATATCGTGATTGGTCTGTTGGGAGGCGCTAAGTGTGGTTGGCCCTAATTGAAGTGGGCCCCAAAAACTGGACCACAAGCTAAGGTGTATAATGGAGCAGTTCACCGAGCCTGTGGAGGGGCAGTAGGATGGTCAAGCGCGTCCCGCTTGCCCGCGGTCATGTGGGCGATCAAGCGGGCGCGGCATTCCGCCATGCGCGCGAGCCGGCGGCGGTGGACTGGTCGAGGAGGACCGGCGATCTCCTTTTGCGCGACGGTAGGAGGCCGGGGTATGTTGCAGCTGGCGGGCAGGCCGGACTACACACAAGGAGAAAATGTGGCAGACAGCGGACACAGCGACCGGCTAGACCGCATCGAGAAAATTCAGTTGCGCAACACCGAACTGATCGCCGCCAACTGGGACGTAATCAAGGCCAACACCGAACTGTTTACACGGATGAACGAACGGCAGGCGCGCACAGATGAACGGCAGGCGCGCATAGATGAACGGCAGGCGCGCATAGATGAACGGCTAGAGCGTCTGGCAGAGATGCAGGAGCGTACCCAGCAACAACTCGACACGTTGCGCCAGGAAGTACGCTTTCTGTTTGCGTCAGTACAGGGACACGTCGCCCAACCGCACCCACCGGCACACACAGGAGAGAACCCGGCGCACCCCAGGAGCACCAGAGAATGAGAAACCGTCACAACAGCCCATAGCGAATCGGCAGCAGTAAGAGAGGCGAGAGGGCGGGGGCAGCGCGCAGCGCCTCGACGTTCTTTGCGAGATCGTCGATTTTTTTTGTCCTGCCGGCGCTCATCTTCGTCGATGCCAACGCCGTTTGGCCGTGCGCTCCGGGCTGCGCTCCCCGCGCTCCGGCCGGTCGTTTTGCTCTTGGCCGTTCTTTGCCCCTATTTACTCTCCTAAGCCAGCCAGCGGGCGGCCTGGCCGGCGTCCTCGTTGCGCGTATACCTGGCCGGCATAGCCGGCGACTTCCAGCGGCCCTGGCGCTGCACCGCGGGCAGGGGTGCGCCGGCCCGGACCATGCGCTGCGCCATGCCGACGCGGCCCGAGTGGCCGCTGTAGGGGCCGACCAAGCCGGCCTGGTCGCAGGCCTGCTGGATGCGCTTTGCGATCTGCGCCGCGCTGAGGCGAAAGATAAGCGCCTTGTTTTCGAACGGCTTGATGTCGGGCCCGGTCGTCCTGGCGGGCCGCATCAGGCCGAACTCGGGGGCGCCGTCGTCGAGGACCTCCTGCATCATGCGCAGGTCGCGCAGGTAGGCGGTCGCAAACGGGGTGATGTAGACCACCTGCTCGTCGTGGCCCTTCGAAGGCGCGATGCGCAGACGTCCGCTGCCGTCGTCCCACTCGGTGAAGTCTGACCATTCCAGCCTGGCGGCTTCGGAGCGGCGCAGGCCGGCGTCAGACGCCAGATGGCAGAGGGCGACGTCGACCTGGGCGCGCAGCTGCACCTCCAGACGCTCCTCCCATCGCCCCAGGCGGCCGCGGCGTGGATTGAGCGCCGTCGCCCGGATCTGCGCCAGCTCATGATCGCCCAGGGCGGCCGCCTGGCGGGGCGCGGGCGCATTTCTGCGCAGGCGGCTAAGACAGTGTCCGACCATGGGATCGTCGGCTGTCACCGGCTGAGCGGCGGCGCGCTGCCAGAAGGTGAGCGCGGAGAGCACGATTGCGAGGCCGTTTATGCGGCCGGCTGCGGCCTCCGATTCGAGGAAGTTGCAGAGCAGATCGGGAGCGGACGCGGCGCCGCCGGCATGTTTCTCGGTCCACCTGCGCAGCTTGCGCAGGGCGCTGCGGTAGCGGCGGCGGCTGGCGGGGGCGAGGGATGCCCAGGCCTCCCGTTCGCGGCGTGTTTCGTTGCCTGGCTGCATAGACGCGAGAATGGTTCTTCTCGCGTCTATGATCGGATTTTCACCCATCCAGAACCTCCTCAATTGGGCCGGCCGGCGGCACGGCCGGCCTCTGCGGCACGGGGGTGGATCTACACCGTCCGCGCCGATTTCCAGCGCCCTCGCGCCCTGATCGCGTGCGCCGACACACCGGCCGATGCCATACCGCGGGCCACCGGCCCCAGGCGCTGGGGCAAGCGCGGCGCGTCTTGGACGCCAGGGCCTCCAAGGCGGCGGTCCGGCGCAACTCGAGCTCGTCGACTCTGCCGACAGCGTCAAGCGCCGTACCCGGAGGGATGACGGCGAGCGGGTGCGGGTTCAGGGCGGGTATGATAGCGTGGCGCGAGCTCATTTGGAACTACCTTCTTGTGGGCCTGGGGCCGGGGTGTTGTCAACACCGCCCGCCGCACTTTGTCCGATCCCCTATTCTAGCGCTTACTTGAATTACATACCATTCCACGATTCCAGCACCCAGGAGTGGTGCCACAGCAAGCCCGCAAAGCCGGGCATAGAACATGTCGTACCTTATGAACATTCAGAGACGTGTGCACCGCTGCCTCAAAAATCTGTTTCAAAAAATCTGGGCTTCCGCCGACGCATGAATCGCTACCGGGAAAAATGCCAAGATCCGACCGATTTCTTCAGCGGAGCAAGACGGTTTTACTCAGAAGATTCACAGCCCCATGCGCTCACAGAGAGACGAGATGGACACCCACGACAAAGCGCCCGCTGCAAAGCGTGAAACCGGCCGGCAGGGCGGTCGGAGGCTGGAGGCCTGGAACCCTGTAGAGGCGCTCCCTGTGGGCCCGTAAATGGTGTAAGATATACGGAATTGCCTGATTCGCGGCTTGATGCATTCCCGTTGATTCGAACGGCAAGGCTGCTCTCCACGCCGCGCAAAACGCAACCGGCTTCGTCCCTTCCAGCTCACTCTTCGACGAAACTGTTCGCAAGATGAGGAGAAGATTGAACAGGAAGTCACGGTGGCCACCTGCCAAAGAAGGAAACAGAGATGAAAAGGGTGTGGTTGACTCTCTGTGCGGTGACGGTGTTTGTGTCGGCCTGCACGACCGAAACGTTTCCGGTTCTGATACCTTCTGCGGAGGAGCTCATAGTGCGGAATCCGGGCGCGGCGGAAAGAGCCGCGCTGGTCGCGCTTTACGAGGCGACCGACGGCGCCAACTGGACGCACAAAGACAACTGGCTGAGCGCTGCGCCGGTCGCCGCCTGGTACGGCGTCGTCACTGACGCCAGCGGCCGCGTAACTGAGCTGAACCTCGCCTCCAACCGGTTGAGCGGGGAGATCCCGCCGGAGCTGGGCAACCTCATCAACCTGACAGAGCTGTACCTCTGTGGCAACCGATTGAGCGGGGAGATCCCGTCGGAACTGGGCAACCTTATCAACCTGACAGAGTTGCACCTCTGTGACAATCAGTTGAGTGGGACGATCCCATCAGAAGTGGGCAACCTCACCAACTTGAGCGTGCTGGCCCTACACTTGAATCAGTTAGGTGGGCCGGTCCCGTCTGAGTTGGGCAACCTGACCAACCTGAGTTAACTGTCCCTACGTGGCAACCAGTTTAGCGGGGAGATACCGGCTTGGCTGGTCAACCTCATCAACCTGACATCGCTGGCCCTCGGGGACAACCAGTTTAGCGGGGAGATACCGGTCTGGCTGGGCAACCTCACCAACCTGAGTCAACTGTCCCTACGTGGCAACCAGTTTAGCGGGGAGATCCCGTCAGAGCTGGGCAACCTCACCAACCTGACAGCACTGTCCATCTCAGGCAACCGGTTGAGCGGGGAGATTCCGTCAGCGCTGGGTAATCTCACCAACCTGAAAGTGCTGCACCTCGCAGGCAACCGGTTGAGCGGAAAAATCCCGTCAGAGCTGGGTAACCTCACCAACTTGACAGACCTGTACCTCCACACGAACCAGTTGAGTGGAGAGATCCCGTCAGAACTGGGACAGCTAGCCAGCCTGGACCTCTTGTACCTCTCAGGCAATCAATTGAGCGGATGCGTGCCCGCAGCTTGGCGCAAGGTTTGGGACAATGATCTGGCCCGCCTGAACCTGCCCATTTGCGACACGCCTCGACCTGGAGCGTGATGAGGGGTGAATAACGTTTGCTCTCTCTTCTTGGCGCATTCACCCAGAGCTGGGGTCGATTGACAGATCTGGCAGCGCCTGCAAGATGTGCTGGCACCGCGCCGCGCACTGGTCGATATCGCGCCCTGCCGCGTGCTGTCGGACGCGGGCCTGGGGTCCGGTTTCTCCGGCCATTCGGGTCGCGTAGGCATGGCGCGACGCAGGGCCGTGCGCCGACGCACGGGATCATGGCGCAGGGACGCTGGAAGACGGCGAAGTGGCTGGCGTAGGGGGAGTCCAAGCTCCGATGCGTCATGCCGTCAACTTTCGTTTACGACATTCGATATGCTCTCTCAGGGCGCGGTTGATGTTGGTCTGATCGCCGCGGCCGTCTCGGGCGCGGGCTTTGAACCAAGCGATGGGATCCGCGTCAAGGCGCAGGGTGATCCTTCGCTTGATGGGGCGGGATCTCCAACCCAACCCCGCCTGGAGGGCGCGAATCCGGCACAAATGGCACTCGCCAGGTTCACTTGGCCAGGGGGCTGGTTTTGGAGAGCCGTTCTCAAGAGGTGGCGGGCTTCCTGTGCGGGCAGGTTTGTTCTGCTCGGGATGAGAACAGATAAGAGCGCCGGCAATTGGGCTCTTACGCCCTGAGCCGGCGCTTGCGGGGGGACCGGCCGGCATCCGACCCATCGGGAGGCGTTCCAATGCTTTTTCTCAGGGGGTCGGGTCGTCGTATATCCCCTGACCCCGTACCGTTTGAGCGCGAATCTCGTGTTAGCGTGCCCCCAGAATACAAATTATACTGGTGTCCGGACAGCAGCGGGAGCGGATAGCCAGCCCATAGTCGCTATCCGCGCAGCAACGACACGGGAGACTGGGTATGAAGCGCACTCACAGAAGACTGGGTGGGTTCGCAGTGGTTGTCGCGGCGTGTGCGGCGCTCGCCATTTTTGTCGGTACGAACAACTCGAGCGCCTACATCATTGATTTTCGTCAGTCCCTACGTCTCCTTCTGCAGCCGGACGATGTCAACGCTTACATAAGCCGGGGCAATGCCAGGGGGGAGCTTGAACGATACCAGGAGGCCATCGCCGACTACAGCCAAGCGCTCCAACTCCAGCCCGACAATGCCTATGCCTACGACCATCGGGGCTTTGCCAAATTTATGCTTGGTCGATACCGGGAGGCCATCGCCGACTATGACCAAGCCCTCCAAATGCGGCCCGACTTCGCGGCAGCCTACTTCTATCGAGGCGTTGCCAGCTTTACGCTCGATCAATACCAGGACACCATCGACGACTTGGACCAGACCCTCCGGTTCTGGCCAGACGATGTCGACGCCTACGTCCTTCGAGGCAGCGCCAAGGTCTGTCTGGGTCAATTTCAGGAGGCCATCGACGACTATAACCAGGCTCTCCAGTTGTGGCCAGACAGTGCCGACGCCTACGCTGGGCGGGCCAATGCCAAGATTGGGCTTAGTCAATACCAGGACGCCTTTGCCGACCTGGAGCGAGCGCTCCAACTGCAGCCCGCCAACGTCAATGCTTACGTCGTTCGGGGTCATGCCATGACCCGCCTCGGTCGATTTCAGGACGCGATTGCCGACTATGGCCAGGCGCTCCAACTGCAGGCGGACGCGGCCAGCGTCTACGTCTTTCAGGGCCATGCCAAGGGACACCTCGGTCAACACGAGGATGCCATCGCCGACTATAACCAGGCTCTCCAGCTGCAACCCGACCATGCCAGCGCCTACTTCTATCGGGGCCGTGCCAAGGTTGAGCTCGGTCAATACCTGGAAGCCATCGCCGACTATGACAAGAGCCTCCAGCTGCGGCCTGATATAGCGGCCGCCTACGTCTATCGGGGTGTTGCCAAGGCCCATCTCGGTCAATACCTGGAGGCCATCGCCGACTATGACCAGGCTCTGCAACGCAAGCCCGGCAATGCCCTCGCCTACCACAACAGGGTCCTGGCCAAGTTCAACTCAGGTCTGTCCCAGGACGCCTTTGCCAACTATGAGCAGGCCCTGCTGGAGCAGCCCGACCTTTCTGACGGCTACCAGGATTCGTTGACTTCTCATTCGGGAAGGACGAAGTTCGAACAGTGAGGCGGGAAGAACAAGAGGATTCTGACAGACCACCGTAGACGGTTCAAGCCTTTCGAGGAACCGCTGGAAGAACCTGCTGTTTCAGTCATCGAGGGCCCCGGCCTCAAAACGAAGCGTGTTCACCTCCTTGCCACGCTGCACTGCCATTTTCGCCTCGATTCCCCGCTTTAGCACAGCCCGATCATGTAGACTAGCGGAAATCATCTCGGTCGCGCTCTCATGCAACAGTGTTTTCTTGTCTTGCACGCCATCCGGGTAGAACGGGACGAAGACATAGCCGAAAAACGGGCGATGTCACGGCTGGTTCCGATCCGGCAGTCGCTACCAATCCCTTAATGCCAGGCGAAGATGAGAGAGCCTAAGGCAACCCAGCACGGCCGTCGGAACGACCCAAGCGGGCAAGCGTCTGTCCGGCACCTTTTCATCGCTGCGCGCGCCTCCCGGTTCAGGAGGCCTTTGGTGTCTGGCATGGGAAGCCTCTATTACCTGGAATCACGCCGGACTCGCGCCTCAAGTTTTGGACCTACGAGTATCTTGGCGAGTCCGACGGGGTTGGATGTCAGGATCCGCCAAACACCCTCACATCCTCCAGCTAGTGCGATAGCGATGAAGCGGTTACGCCGGGGGAAAGCGTCAGCGATGATGTCTCGGAATTCCTGGCCGCGCATATGGATGTGACGAAGATCAGTACGTCCCTGTCCGGGGAGACCCTGATGGCGGTGTTTCATTTCAGGGATGTTCCGGAGATGTTGACGTTCGACAGAACGGGTGTGCCGGGGCATGCACTGGAGTACAGTTGGGAAGTGTCGATCGATATAGACAACGACCCAGAAACAGGCGCCGGCGGCTGTGGTTGGCTACCCTGTGGCCGCCGGGGAACAACAAGCCATTCCTCTTTCCAAACGGTTGGCGGGGGTCTATCCTCGTGTGTGCGGAGGAGGGCTTCAAGGCGTCATCGTTCCCCTTCATTCCACAATGCGGCGCGGTGCATGAATACGGCAGGCTCTTCCCGCCAACTGCCATAGTCGATGCGCCGGTCATCGGTCAGCCAGTTGATCATGCGGTCGAGGCGGGAAGCCAGTTCCGCCTCTTCCGCGGCGAGCGCAAAGCCGCCATATTCGACTTTGTCATCGAAGGCTGTGACCGCAAAGGCGTCGCCAGACGCGTAGGCGGCGTCGCGGTTTCCGATCTCTCCTCGGGCCACTGCGTCTATGGCGCCGGCGCTGAGGGCGCCGAGGAGATCCCGTTCGCCGGTTTTGTCGCCACGATAGACCAGTTGCGGCATGGTAGGCGAAGGCGGGTGGAGGTGCTGTCTTCCGGCCAGGATGGGAGATTCGCCGGCCGCAGTGATGACGTAATCGGGACTGCCATCGGCGACCACTGTGCCTGCGGGCGTGTCGATGCGTACGCCGGCGGCCAGGACACCATTGGCATCGACAAGCCGGGTCAGTTCCAGCAGACGGAACTCTCCGGTGGTGCCGGCAAGAGCACCGACGCGCAGATCGCTAGTCAGGTCGTCATGGCTGGCGAGGTGAGGCGCGTCTGCGGCGCGCACGAGAAGCGACTGGCGAAAGGTGATGTGTCCCGAGGTAAAGGTGACGACTTTATTGCCTGCGGCATCGTGGGTACGGGAGTCGAGAGTGGTGATGCCGCCGCCGATCATATCGTATTGCGGCGTAGCTGCTTGCAGCCAGATGTCATCCCAGATCGCGATCGGGTGGCGGGAAAAGGAAAGGCCGGCGCCATCCATGGCTTCGAGAGCGGTCAGCAGATCGGCTTCATAGCCAAGGTGGGTGTGAAATCCTGCGTCGTTCGGATCCTGGTCGGCGCTGTAACTGACGGGCCCGAAATAGGCGTAGAAGCCCACATTGAGAACGCGCTCATCATCTACGCAGACCGGTGAGGGGGCAACGTCTGGAAGGGCGGCAGGTTCAAAGGTGCAGGCGGCGGCGAGACAGAGAGAGAATGTCGAGAACAGGGCGACTCTGGCGGGGGCGGAAGGTCGGGGCGAGATGGTTGCGATCACGGTGTTTTCCTCAGGGAATTATATGAGGGGTGTGCACAGTTCATAGGCGGTATCGGCCGAATGGCCGGCAAGATGGCGGCGCAGGGGCGCAGGCAGATGCGCTGTTCATAAGTATAGCCTAATACTACAACCGCAGTTAGGGTGGTTGGGGTAAGGATGGAAAGAGAGATAGGTCAGAGTGGTTCCTATAGTGGCATTGGCGAGCTTGTTGCCGTTTGGTGCGGCGCCAGAGTGACCAAGCGAGACGCAGTGCGGGCGAACGAGATGGTAAGGGCAAGGCGATTTCGAGCAAACGTTTTACTTCAGGCACGGTCAACTCGGCGAGCAAGGGTTCAAGCCCCCCTTTTCCTGGTTGCGTCTGCGACGAAGCCAGGCGAGCCATACATGTGCCATCATGGAGAGGGTAATATGTCGATACCAACTGGGCCAATCGCGTACTTCATAGTGGTCCAGGCCGGTTTCGCCTTTGGCCTCTTCGAAACACTGCTCAACGGTGAAGCGAGTCGAGGCGACCTGGGCCAGGGTCAGCAAGGCAGTTTCAGGCGGCGCATTGGAGAGAAAGTAGGCGCACTCGTGCGGTTCAGTCAACGAGCGGCGCACCAGGAGCCAAGCATCCCGTCCCGGCATCTGGTCTTGGTTCTCTACGACTCGTTGGCAGGCCCAGTCGTAGATACGCGCGCCCTTCTCCCCTTCCGCTATCTGCAGACGCTGCCAGCGGCTGTCAGGCCAGGATGCGACCAGCGCCGGGATCCGCCGCGGTCGTGCGTTCTCATCAAGGACTCGTTCTTGGCTTGGTTTGCGACCTCTTCCCTGCCAAGCAGGGACAGCGACCTCCGGACGCGCCAACCATACACTGCCATGGACGCGCACCGCCACGACATACCAACGCCCACTTTCAGCCACGACATCCCGCAGGACGGACGCTTCACCGTAGACCTCGTCTGCCGTCACCCAGCGCATCGGCACGCCCAGTCGCCACGCATGGCGCAACATCGCTACCGCCAGTTCAGGCTTGGTGGCAAAACGGATAGCGCTCGGCACTTTGGCTTCCCGACAACGCGCTCTATCCGCACACCATTGCGCAGGCAGATAGAGCCGCCGATCCAAAAAGGTATGCCCTTGCGCCGTTGCATAGGTCAGAAAGACCCCCAGTTGACAGTTCTCGATCTTGCCAGCCGTTCCACTATACTGACGCTGTACACCGGCCGATTTCACCCCCTTCTTGAGAAATCCCGTCTCGTCGACCACCCCGACTCCATCCGCAGCCCCGAATCCCTCTATCACAAAGCGCTGCAACGCATCCCGCACCGCATCGACGTCCCATTTCGTCTTGTACAGCAATCGTTGCGTCCCATCCGGCCTCTTGTCGCCAACCGCTTCCGCCAACTGCCAGCCATTCTTCCGTCCCACCGGCGATATCAACCCTTGCAGATACTTCACCGCTTGCTTCTGTACCTCTCTGCGCCCAAACAGAGAAGCAAATCGACTGTGATACGCTTCAAATTCGTCCGCCCATTCCTCCAATTCGCTCAGTTCCATAGCTCCTCCGTCTCTGCTCCTTTGCTCTCATTATTAACGAAGGAACCCCCTTTCATCAATGTGCGGTTGTAGTACTAAGGGCAGGAAGTTTTCATGCCGGTCCGCCCGAGGCCCGGTGCGCACATTGACTTTGGCCCGGCCTGCGAAGGGAGAGGCCGCGCGCAGGGTGCCTTGGGGTATAATGCCCTGGTACAGCGCTGGCCGCAGATCGCCCGCCGCGGCCACGTCGTCGGCAGCGTTCTGCGCGCGGCGCGGCGCGAGGGGAAGGTCGTCTATGAACGACCCTGATCTTATCGTACAGGAGGCCCAGCGTTGGTTGCGGTTTGCGGCCGAGGACCTCGATGCAGCCCAACGGCTGCTGGCGGACCGATCATCGGCCCCGCATCACGTCTGCTGGCATGCTCATATGAACAGGGGCGTTTAGCGTTATGCTGGCGGTGTCCATCCACATCGCAAGCAGAAGCTACCCGGGCAGTGAAGTCGGCACGTTCAACCCGCCGGCCAGTTTGCTCCCGAACCTTCTGAACTCCTGGAAGACGCCCGGCCTCCACTTGGCGGCTGGCGAGATTCCGCTAAGATAGCGGGGTATTTGCAGCTTGCCCTGTCTGCGTCGAGCGCGCAGAGAGTACCGATGAGGAAGTCGATGCGGCGATACATTTCGCTCTGGTTTGTGCTTCTCTATTCGATGTTGACTGCAGCTTGCGTTCCCATTTCAGAATCTGACCGCGCTTCGCCGGCTGAGGTCCAGCGTCAAAACGTCGCTCGAAGAGCGATTGCGTCTGCTTCTTCCGGCGAAGAGGAGGCCCACCTGGCCGTTGACGGTGATCCCGACACATTTTGGAATTCGGGCAGAACGCCGCTGGGATGGCTGCTCATTGACCTCGACGGGACCTACATCGTCGATAGCATAGAGCTGGTCGTAACACAGGTTCCAGGCGGCGCCACCTCGCATGAAGTATGGATTGGGGACGGAACGGGGTCACGGGCTCTTTACAAGCGGATCGACAGCGCGTACACGAAAGATGGTGACCATTTGACCTTCGATGTCGTTCCGCCGCGGCAGGTTCGCCAGGTTCTCGTTGTCACCACCAGGAGTCCGAGCTGGGTCGCATGGCGCGAGGTAAGAATCTACGGCGAGAGCGTCGCCAACAGGCGGCAGCCGGCGGGCTCTCCAGAGATGTCTCTAACATTATTGGTTGATGGGCTGGAGAAACCGGTAAGGTTATCGGATGCAGGTGACGGGAACGGCCGGCTCTTTGTTGTCGAGCAGGAGGGACGAATCCGCATCATCACACGGTCAGGAGACGGTGGGGCGTGGCAGGCAGGGAAGGTCCCCTTCCTGGACATTTCCGGGCGCGTCAAATGCTGTGGGGAGCGCGGTCTTTTCGATATTGCGTTTCCACCGGGATACGGCGACAAGGGCTACTTTTACGTCAGCTACACCAACCACGACGGCCATACGGTGTTAAGCCGGTTCAGGTTGGCTGACGGTCCCGATAGAGCCGACCCTGCAAGCGAAGAGGTGATACTTACCATTGAGCAGCCCCACGAAGTTCACAACGGCGGGCGCCTGGCCTTTGGCCCGAAGGACGGCTATCTTTACGTAGGAAGCGGCGACGGTGGAGGCGTCGCGTACAACGACCCCGATGAGCATGGCCAGAATGCCAGCACGGTGTTGGGTGCTATTCTTCGCTTCGACGTGGAGTCCGGGGTGAAGCCGTATGGCATTCCAGCCAGCAACCCGTTTTTCGGCATATCTGGCCTGCGCCAGGAGATCTGGGCCTATGGCCTGCGCAATCCTTGGGGCTTTGCCTTTGACAGTGAAACGGGGGAGCTCTACATCCCGGACGCGGGAGCATTCAGGCGAGAGGAGGTAAACTACCAGCCGGCGAGGAGTGTGGGGGGAGAAAACTACGGCTGGCGCACCATGGAAGGAAGCGACTGCTTTCGAGAGCAGTGCGGCCCATCTGAGGAGTCCTGCTTTGAAGGTCACTGGCTATGCAGTGCGGAGGGACTGAACGGGCCGGTGGCCGAATATGAACGCTCTGAAGGATGCGTCATAGTGGGTGGGGCCGTCTATCGAGGCGCCGGGGCAGACCATCTGAAGGGCGCCTTCATCTACGCCGATTTTTGCACCGGCTTAATCTGGGCTTTATTCAGGCCCGAGCCGAACTCTGAAGGTGGATGGCAGAGCGCGCTGGTTGCGCGCGCACGGACGCCGGTAAGCAGTGTCGCCGAGGACCAGGATGGCAATGTGTATGTCGTCGGCTATGGAGAGGGCAAGGTGTGGATGTTGGGCGAACGACCATAGCCTCCCAGCCATTTGTCAGCTTGCCGCCCAAATAATGCGCCTCGTAATGCCAGGCTGCGGCCGGTTTGGGCCGGCCGGGGCCGACAGTTCCCGGTCGACCGTTGGCTCGTCGAAACCGATGCCATTCTGGTCGGGTCGGAAGGCAAATACGCCTTTCCCATCACATAGGCATATATCCTAGCGCAAACATACCTCAGATGTCGAGAAGGTCCCGTTCCGACGGAGTTGAAGGCGGCGCGACAGAAAGATTCGATCGTGCCGGCTGGCTGATTCTGGCCGGGTTGACCGCAGTTGCCGTGGCGATGCGGTTCCATCGCCTCGGCGACTTGCCTGCCGGGCTGCACTACGACGAAGCATTCAACGGCCTGGATGCGCTGTCCCTCCTGGAGACCCCCTTAACCGATTGGCCGGTGTTTTTAACGGCAATAGCGGACGGGAGCCGCTGTTTATCTGGCTCTCGGGCCTTGCCCATGCTCTCTTCGGCCCTTCGATCTGGACGGCGAGATTCATTTCGGCTCTCAGCAGCGTGCTCCTGCTCCCGGCGCTGGCCTGGCTGGGTTGGCAAATTGCCCCGTGGCTGGTATACGCAACCGCCAGCTGTTCGCGCTCTGGTGCGCCACTGCCCTCCTGGGGCTGTTGTGGAGCCAGGTATTTGCCCGCTACGGGATTCGCGCGACGCTCTTTGTTTTGCTGGAGACGGTGCTGTTGGCCGCCATGTGGCGGGCCTGGCAGCATGAACCGCCGGCGCGAAGCGCCTGGACGTTGAGCGGGGTCCTGGCCGGGATCAGCTTCTATTCCTATCTGCCGGCCCGGCTGCTGCCGCTGCTCCTCCTGATCCTCTTGGGCGCGGCCTGGTTGCAGGAATGCCAACGCCTGCGCCGGCACCTGCCGGGCATGCTCGGGGGCATCGTTGCTGCCCTGCTTGTCTCCGCTCCCCTGGGGAGTTACTTCCTGCAGAATCCCCTGGCGTTCTCCACGCGGATCGGAGAGGTAACCACCGGTGTCGGGCTGAAGGAGGTGTTTGCCAATCTGGGGGATGTGCTGGGGATGTTCCTCGGGTCCGGCGACCACAATCTGGTTTCGAATGTACCTGACCGCCCTGTGCTGGGTCCGTTCCTGGCGCTCC
Organism: Caldilineaceae bacterium; assembly: GCA_965204525.1. GTDB lineage: Bacteria > Chloroflexota > Anaerolineae > Caldilineales > Caldilineaceae > Bin5. The sequence goes on from CBDBER010000001.1 coordinate 53,334, forward strand.
CCTTCCTCATCGGCCTGGGAATGACACTGCGAAGACCCTGGCGGCTGGGTCGCCTGTTCCTGCATCTGCTCCATGTCGAAGGAGAAGGTCTTTTTGCACAGCTGGCCGGTTTCGACCATCCACCGGGAAACGGAACCTGCCCTATGACCGAATGGCTGCCTGCAGAGATGGTTGTCCATGAAGCGGAGATGAACCTGCCGGCGGTCTTGCCGCCCGGCGAACTGTTCCTGGCGGTGGGCTTTTACACGCCTTCCGATGGCCGAAGAATGCCGGTCTCGCTCGCGGCTGATGATCATATCTTGATTGGCCCGCTGACCCAGACGCCGTAAAAGGAAAGTCCCGATTCCCAGGGAAGCCTGGTCATCCTTCAATCGACCCGAATCTCGGCCTCTTCACATTCGCACCAGTTCTTGTAATTCTCCTTTACTATCCCGGCACAAACTGAAATAAGTACGCAGGACGCGGGGGCATGGCGCGGCGCATGGCCGCAGCCGGCGCGCCGACGCATGGGATCATGGCGCAGGGACGCTGGAAGACGGCGAGGATGGTCGAGGTCTACACGCGCGCGGAGGAGGCAGGGCGGGCGGCGAAGTGGTTGGCGTAGAGGTGGAATCCAAGCTCCGATTCGTCATGCCGTCAACTTTCGTTTACGACGGTCGATATGCTCTCTCAGGGCGCGGTTGATGTCGGTCTGGTCGCCGCGGCCGTCTCGGGCACGGGCTTTGAATCAAGCGATGAGATCCGCGTCAAGGCGCAGGGCGATCTTTCGTTTGATGGAGCGGGATATCCAGTGGCAGGGCGCGAATCCGGCACGAATGGCACGCGCCGGGTTCACTTGGCCAGGGGGGTGGAATACATCAGGACGTACAAAAGGTTGGCTTGTAGAGGAGGTGCAGTCTAGTCTTCACAGATGGACAGAGCCGCTTGCATCATATTGAAATGGAGAAGTTCGTCAGGCGGGAACTGTTCCTCCTCGGTCAAGATAGCCCCTAGAACTATGAATAGTTGGAAGTATCGAAAGGCGTTCCACTCCCCAGCGCTGATTTCTGCGTTGAGGTCGGCGAGGTCCTGTTCGTCATTCTTGCTCATAAAGCAGTAGGCCGCTTCAATCATAAGATCGGCGTAGTCCTGCGGAGGCAGCTTGTTGTCATCAAAACGCGAAAACATTCTGGCGAAGTCGTTTATATCGACTTGCATGGTCAAATCGTCGACAGAGAGAGGGATGTTCTTTGTCGCAGCAGGGGTGGGGGTAGGCTTCAAGATGAATGAATCAGTAGGGGCGGGAACGGGTGTTGTGATAGAAGAAGCCGATGCAGCCGGCAGGCATGAGGCACTATCGCTTCCAACATCATGATTAAGAGTGAAGTCAAAGGCATGGAATGAAAGGAAAGAGGTCTCCTTGATTCCTGGAACTACGCCGGTTACGGTAAGGCTGTTCAATTCGTGGGAGATAGTCAACTTGGCAGAGGATGGGAGGATTGAAAGAGTCGTACCATCCTCGGAAACATTCTCAACGACCCACAATGAGACGGCTAGAGCATCCTCAAATGACAGCGTTCGCGGTTGTGAATTTGAACCCTTCCTTGCGATATGGTATGCGCTAAGTTGGTAATCCATCGCTTGAGAACTCTCAATGCCGATGTGGACTGTCCAACTGTATTCCATGTAGCTATTCGGAGCTTCGTCTCTGTTGATCGTCAATTCCTCTGGCAGCTCTCTAAGATAAAAGGTGGCCGTCAGCGTCTCGCCATCCAATCTTGAATCGACGCCAAGAATATCAATGTAACCAGGCAAGTTGTCCGATGGTGGATCTTCGGAACTCTGACCAGGCAAGAGGTGAACATGGTGGTATTCGCAATCGAAGTTTCGAGTCTCTTGCAGCGGCTCAGGCGTGATCGGTACGCAAGCAACTGAGAACAGGGCGAAAAAGACAAAAAGAGTTTTGCGAACCATGTGTCGCCTCCGAGGGCGTTTCCCGCTGCGTGATTTCCAATGCTATTCAGTCTGCGCGCGTGGGAGATAGTCTGGCCTATGATTGGCCCCAATGGCAGGGCCACGAGCGGAGCGGAGTCAGGCCACAACCAGCCCACTTGCGCCGCTCCTCTGCCGCCGCGCGCGACCGCAGGCCTGTCATTCCTGATCCGCCTCCACCACTATCCAATCGGTTGCCGATCTTCCGAACGTCTCCGGCGCGTACATCTCCTCCGCTTTGGCGGGGGGCGCCACGAAAAGGCCGGGGGTCGTGGCCCTGGCCATGTAGCTGTACTCATAAACCCCGGCCCACAGGTAGGAGGTGAAGGCTTCGGCCCGCTCGTCGCGCAGGTTCTGATGCTGATACCAGCTTCCCCACCACCAGCGGCCGCGGCTCCGGTCCGGGTCCTGCGGCAGGTTGCCGGTGACGGCCAGTTCGGGGTTGAGAATCTCCAATCCGGCCGGCAGCGGGTCCACCAGCGCTACGTGAACGCGGCGTGAGGGGGCAACCATTGTCAGTTTGACGCGCACGCGGGCGCCGGCGCGGATATGCCAAACGCCGTCCTCGTCGCGGCGCACATCGGCCGGATCGTCGACAGCCTCGTATGTGCGCTCGACGGTGAAGCCGTGGTCGGCGGGGCCGAGGCTGAGGTCTTGGGGGGCGTAGCGCAGGCCCAGCCGGTAGTATAGCCTTCCTTGTCCATCTTTCTGCAGGATCAGCGGAAGGTCTCCATCTGCCCGGGTCGCGCCACTCTGAAGAAACTGCATTGGCAGGTCAAGATTGACGTTTTCGGCAGAGCGGCCCGCGAAGGTATGGCCGCCGGCGTACTGCTCGCCGAGCCAGATGCGGGCGACGAAGTCGGGCGTCTGCGACTCGAAGGCATTGAAGTAGCGGTCCAGCGCGAGGAGGACCCAGACGTTTTCCTGCGTATTGCTCCAGCGGCCGGCGGTGCGATGGCCCAGCAGCGCGCGCACCAGCTTTGTGATCAGGTCGCTGTCGGGCTGATCAACGACGAGAGCTTCGAGAAGCACGGCGTCTGAGCGCCGGTCTGAATGGAGCAGCAGGTAGTCGCCGTCGCCATATCCAGAAGCAACCGTGGCCGCGCCGGCGGTCTCGGTCACGCGGTTGTTGAGCAGGCGCCGCATCTCTGCGACCGTCTGCTGCGAGGCTGGATCACCGCTGAGCACGAAGAGGAGCCAGCCGACGCTCTCGAGCGAGAGGTTTTCCAGGCCGGCGTCGTCGAGCAGCCTTCTGGCCTTGGATGGGTCGTTGTCCTTCAGAAGGGCACGCACATAGAGGGCGTAGGCGGAAAGCCCGCGCCGGACATCTGCCCCGTACCAGTGGGGGAAGTGGTCCTCGACGTTGCGCAGGTATTCCATCGAGAGGCTCAACATTTCGCCGGGAACTCCGTAGCCCTTCAGCCGGGCGCGGGCCAGGGCATGGGCGACATGGATGCTGTGGTAGGGCCAGAGTTCACCGCCGCGCCGCCAGATGGGAAAGCCGCCGCCGTAGTCCTGCATCGCCTGCAGCGTCTGCAGGTCACGTTGCATCGCTGTTTCGATCTCGGCAAGCGGCGGCAGCCCCTCCGCGTCGAACGCTGTCAATACGTCGCGCAGTGCGGCCACGCCCAGGATGCGAGACGCGATCTGCTCGGAGCAGTCGTAAGGATAGCGCACCAGGTAGATGAAGGCGTCGGTCAATGCCTGCAGCGCGGTGGATGAGAGCGTAACCTCCAGGCCGCCGTAGTTCGGGACCGCGTCGACCGGGGGCCGCAGAGATTGCAGGAGCGCGCCGCTTTCGTCTATTTCACCGTAGAGGGCGAAGGCCTCAGTGGTTGCGGGCGTGAAGACCGGCAGGTCGATCTCGGCGGCGTCGGCAATTGAAGGTTGATTGGCGTCGACGGCGGCAAACTGGAAACGGGCCGTGCCGGCGCTGGCGGTTTGTGTTGGAAAGCGTACCTCGACGCGGTCGTTGGCGGGCACCTTCAGCGCATAGCCGGCTGCTTCACTCCCGCCATTTTTCGCGATCAGAGCGGCATTGGTCGCACGGACGACCAGATGCGCCACCATCTCCTCATCGGTCTGGTTCTGCAGCAGGACCGGCAGCTCGAAGCTGTCGCCGAAGTTGAGGAAGCGGGGCGCGGATGGCCGCACCATCAGCGGCAGCCGCGCGGTGAGATTGGCCTCACCGCTGCCGAAGAAGTTACCGCCGGCCACGGCCACCACCATGACGCGGTAGCGGGTGAGATTGTCGGGCAAGGTGACGGGTAGGCTGGCCTTACCGTCTGCGTCGGTACGAACCTCGGGCGCGAAGAGGGCGAGCGGGTTGTAGTCCAGCCTGACGCGTATCGCTTCGGCTTCGGCGCCGGCCTCCATCGACTCATCGGCCATATCCGCATCCATCGCAGCCATCTCCGCCATGGCCGGGGCTGCCTCCTCGAGCGCAAACGTTTGCCTTACCATTGTTTGAGGGGGTTGCGGCGTACCCGTTGGCGCGGGTGTTGCCCCCGGCAACGCCTGCGGACTCGCCAGCACCAGATCGGCACGGCTGTGGTGATCGCCGACTCTGCGGCCGCGATCGCTATAGAAAACGCTTACGGGGTCGATCAGCTGATAGCCGGTCAGGGCCAGAATTGCCTCATCCACGACAACGACGGCGAATTCGGCGCCGGCCACCGGCGCGCCGCGTGCGTCCCGCACCGACAGGTCGATGGTCGTCTCTGCGCTCGGTTCCAACTTCTGCACACGCGGGGCCGCGTCAACCCGGAGCGTGCGGCTCAGCGGCGGAACCGACAGGTTGAGCCGGCCGCGCGCGTAGGCGGGCCGGCGCGGCGCGGCCGGAAGCTCGTTGCCCGCACCGTCGACGCGCACGGCTGACCCGACCAGATTGACCTGCACGTGAATGTTGGGCAGATACCGCTCTGCGATCGGCACGTGCAAGGTATAGGTCGGGCCGTCCATCGTGAAGCGCTCGCTGGAAACGAGACCGTCGCGGCGCAGGGTAACAAGGCCTTCGGCAGGGAAGAACGGCGCCTGCACCAGGATATGGGCGGTGTCTCCGGGCGCGTACGCCTCGCCGTCGGGAATGAGCTGCAGATCTTCCCGCGCCACGTTGCCGCGCGGCGGCCGCTGACCGCCGCTCACCCAGCGGGTCAGTTCGGTCCGGTTGCGCCGACCGGCTCCGTCAACAACCGTGGCGGTGATGCGATACTCGCCGCCAAGGGGCGTTGCAAAGGCGCAGGCGGCAAAGCTGTGTTCGCTGTCGTCCGGCGCGGCCGCGGCGGTTGTTTCGACCGTGCATTCCTGCGCCTCCTTCTCGATCTCCCGCCATCTGCCTTCGCGATAGACCCAGCCCAGCCGCGCGGCGCGTACGACGGCGCTATGGCCCGCGACCGCATTGCCGTCGATATCGGTGACGACGACTTCAACCGAGAGCGGATCGCCCTGCTCGACGAAGTAACGTTCGGTACGCAGGCCGACGTAGAGGTCGGCCGGATGCAGGAGCAGGCCGGCGCCGCTGCTCCACGCCTGCCGGTTCAGGTCGAACACGGTCGCGCTGGCGGCAACGTGGAGCGGAAAGGGCCGCACGTTCTCCTGGCCGGGCGGCGCGGCGCCGTTCCCGGCGGTGGCGCCGGTCAGGAAGTCGATGCGCAGGCTGTGCTCGCCGCCGGCGCCGGTGCGCGATGTGAAGGCGGCGCGGCCGAGGTAACCGGAGCCGTCGTCATGGCCCCACCACGGCAACCACTTGCCGAAGGTGAAGCCGGACCAGTTCGGCGGTTCGTAGGCGCCGGACGTCGCCTCAACCTCCCAGGTCACTTCGGCGTTCGGCAACGGGCCGCCGGCAAAGTAGCTGGCGCTGACGGTCGCGAGCGCGCGGCCGCCGGCGATGTGAGGGCCTTCGCTGAGGCGGGCGCTGACCTCAAACTCAGGGCGGCGAAACTCCTGAATCCGGAACTCGTGGTAGTGGCGGGCCTGGTCCGCGCCGGCGAAGCCGGCGGCCGGCTCCAGCTCGATCCAGGCATATCCCAGGTTGACGTTTTCGGGCAGGTCGAACTGGAAATGGAAGCCGCCGAGCGCGTTGAGAGATACGAAGCCGGCGTCGATTCGATTGTTCGACTCGTCACGCACAACATAGCTGAGCCGGGTCAGCCCGCCTTGCCGGACCAGGCCTACGTCGCCCTCCGGGCTGCGTTCGATCAGGCGTATCCATCCTTTGACGCTGACGGTTTCGCCCGGGCGGTAGATCCTGCGGTCGTCGAAGACGTAGTAGCGCGCCTCGGCGGTCACGTTCCGCCGCCGCCAGCCGTTCCAGCCGCTCTCCGTGCGGTAGTATTCATAACGGTTTTCGGGCAAGAATGCTTCGTCATCGCCGGCGCGGGCGATGAGCAGCTGCGCGCTGTTTTGCGGGAGTGTCAGCAGCGCGGAACCGGTCTCGTCGGTCGTGCCGTGCAGGTCCTGGGGCCAAAGGGTCACGCCGACGCCCGGCAGCGGTGCGCCGTCAGCCAGGCGGTTTGCCCAGACGTAGATCTCATCGCCGTCGACGAAGGCGTCCAGGCCGATCCTGGTCACCTGAACCCAGCTGACGACGCGCATTTCGCGTAACCGTCGGTTGAAGAGAGAAGCGAGCAGACCGGGCTCCGGCTCGACGTAGAGGATCAGGTGGCCGGTTTCGCCGCCGAGGGCGTCGGCGAGCTCGACGTTCGTCTCCAGCATCAGGTCAGCCTGCGAGCCAAGCTGCAGGGTGCGCTCCATGACCAGTTCCCCTGGTGGATCCTGCGGGTCGTCGCGGCGGTGGTCATGCCGCCAGAGGAGATAGTCGACGTACTGCTCGGGGGCAACGCGAAAGGCGCGCACCTTGACCGCGTTGAGGTTGACCGTGTAGATCGGGAAAACGGGGCCGGCGTAGGGGTCCAGGGTTGTGATCGGACCGCCGGCCTTGGCGGTCAGGAAGGCCTCCGCCGGCCCAACCTCGAACCGCACCTGCAGCTCCTCAGCCAGTGATTGGCCGAAGCGGTCGGTCAGTCCGGCGTCCAGGGTGACAGTGTAGGTCGTGTTGCCGCGCGTGCCGGCCTGAATCCAGATTTCGTGGTCGTAGACGTCGTAGGAGATGGCATCGGGTTCCGGTTCGACGGAGATGAGGGCAGGGTCGAATGTTTTGAAGTCGACGGGATTGTTGAAGAGCAGGAGCCAGGGTTCGCCGGGCGGACAGCGGTTGCCGTCTGACCAGCCGCAACGATGTTGTCGCAACGCGAACGGGCCGGGCGTCTGGAAGCTGTAGCTCTGTGGATGCGCGCTGACGAGCGGGCCCTCAAGGGAGGGCGTGCCCGCGCCGAAGGTCACAGTGACGGTCGCGTCGCGCGGGAGAGGCTCAGCGGTCACGAAAGCCAGCCAGCGGTGCGGAAGCGCCGCAGCAGCCAGGCGTTGAACGCGCGTGTCGGCGGCGATCTCATCTGCGGTCGCCAGGCGCAGCGTGTAGCTGAAGGCGCGGGCAGTCACCTGTGCGTGCTCGATAACGGCCGCGGGGTCGATTCTCTGATCGAAAGAGGCAAAGAGGACGGGCGCCGCGCCAGGAGAGAGGCTGGTGGGATGCGCCAATTGCAGCGTGGCGGGTGGCGTGCGGAACGTCCAACGAACGGGCTCTGCCAGTTCCTGGCCGCTGGCAGAGTTTGTGCCCGCGGGGATTTGGGCGGTGTACTCAGTTGCCATCGGCATACGGGCGACGCCTTCGACATCGGCCTCAAAGAAAAGTGTCTTTGTGCCCACCCAGCGCCAGCGCCCCGGCACTTCGGGCGACAGTATGACCGGCACGTCTTCATTGGCCAACTCCCGGTGACTGGCGGAAGGGACCATCGGCTGGTTGAAGGTGATACTCAGCTGGGGAGCCAGCGGCACGTCTCCCTGCGGCGAAAAGCGCAGAACGGCCAAGGGCGTGGGGGCAAGGTCATCGGGCAGGGCCGCGGCCTGCGGCGGCGGGAAGGGCAGTTCCAGTGCCAGGCCGGGCCGGGGGGGCGGAAGGATCTGGTCGGGCAGGCGCACCTGCTCGACATCATCCTCCTGCTCTTGAACAGGCGGAAGGCGGCCCAGCAGAGTCCGGAGTTGCTCCGGCGTGAGTAAGGTCGTCTGCGCGAGGGGCGGACGCGTTACGCCGCCGTCCCAATCGGGCTGGCCCTCGCTGAGCGCGAATGGCGGCCGCTCGCCTTCGATGTAGTCGTCGACCTCGTATGCGACCAGTTCAGCCGACGCATATGACGCGGACGGACCGTCTCCAGCCGGGCTCAGTCCACTGCCTGATCCAGTTCGAGTGCAGCTCAGGGCCGCCAGCGTCAGTGGTAAGAGCAGTATCAACAGGAGAGAACGGCGGAACATGGGAATTCAACCCCTTTGGGCGCAGTCCGGCATGACCGGACATCTGCGTCACGCTTGCAATCGGGGCGCCGCGCCAGGTTGCGCGCGTCGTTGCCCGGCTGAATCCGACCAGAACCCTGGCTTAGAGCGTAATAAGGGAACAGACGCCGATTCGAGATAGGCGACAGGGCCGTGCTAGACGATCTTACCGCTGATCACCGGAACGGGAAAGCGGAGGGCGGGCAGCCGGATTGCGCCGGTCAGGATTCCGGCGCCGTCTTACGCCTGGGGTGGACAGTCATCCGCGTATGATGTAGACAGCCGCCGGCTCTATCATTCCTGCTTGTGTCCCATTCCAAAGACGCGTCGCTTCGTGCGGAGAACTCGTTGTCGGCCGGATAACGTTTCCGCCGGTTGCTGAGTGTGCCGCGTGCAATTCCGAGCCGGTCTGCAACCCGGGCCGTATGCCGGTCACGTTCCGGTGTCAACAGGGCATAGGCAATCGGTGAATCAGAGCAGGCCTTCTTTCGGGTCCTCTCGAAATTCAGTTTTCGCAACCGGACCTTGTCCATTCATTCAGAATATTCGACGAAGAGCATGAGCAGGCTCTTGACGCATCCGATCGACTCGACGCCCTGAACAAACTCGGCGGCGGCAGCTTCCCTGATCAGGTGACGGAGAAGGGAGGGAGGGTCATATCCATAATGCTCGATCCCAAAGAATGAGAGCATGCCAATGTAGTCTGTAAGTGGTTCATAGTCCAGTGGTTCAACCCATTCTCCACAGTTGAGATTTGCCTGGACATAGAGGGGGGTTAGCTCCGCTTCGAGCGCGAGGAGTTCTGATGCGGTAAGAGGTTCATTTTCATCCACCCTCATGTTCGTCATGAACACAAGCGAATAGAGCATGTCCCAGGCTCTGCAATCGGTATCGGAAAGCGTAGGAGGCGGGGCGCCAAACACAACGCAATCGTCCGACGGGGTGGCAGGGGCGCCGGCCGGCTGAACGGTGGTGGAAATCTCGACTGATTGGGGGGCTGGCGTGTCGGTGGATGCTGACGCCTGCGTCGCAAGGGGCGGCGGCGGTGGCATGGAGGCCGAGGACGAATCGCCTGGCAAGCTTTGCGGAATGCATGCAACTGCAAGCAGAAGGGCAAACAGGGCGCTGCCCAATATGCGCGGCGTCATGGTCTATTTCCTTTCATCCGACTCTTTGACGGGATTGACGATAAAGCTGGTCGTGCTGCGATGACGGGTATGTTCAATCTGCGGGATATTCTTGCGCCGGTCAACTTGACCTGCTGATCATCCGCCCGAGCCATGTTCGCCCCTCTGTTTCGCCTGCATGAACTCCATCACCTGCGCCGCCAGCGCCCGGTTCGGCTCAACCGGCGCGGCTTCCGCTTCCGCCGCGTCCATCGCCGCCTGTGCGGTCGGATAGTTCGCGCCCCTTCCCCGGTCTTCGCCCGTAGCCCGATCGCGCACAACGAATGACCATAGGCCGGAGCGTTCCAACGCGACAACCGCCGCCCGCGTCCGGCTCGCAAGATCGCCGTTGATGTAGTCCCCGCGTCGCGTCAACTTCCAGCCCGTCACAGTTCCCTCCTGTAAACAGAAGACCAGTAGGCCCGTTCACCCTCAAGGATCGCATGCAGAATCTCGCCCATTTTTCGATGCTCCCGCTCCCACAGTTCCAGCCACGTCCACGCGATGCACCTTGCCAGATCGTCGATCCCGCTTGCGATCCGGAATAGGTCCGGACTCTCTTTGCCGTGCGCGTGGTCAGGGCCGGCCGCCAGCAGGCGCGTCGCCAAGCCCGCCTTGCTGACAAGAAGGACCGGCAACTTGTGGCTTGGGCCAGGGGATACCGCAAGAGACACCAGCAGGCCCGCGCCGGTGTTGGAGTGCCCGATCCCGGCTGCCAACGTCGCGACCTCTTTCACCTCGGCCCGTATCCAGTAGCCGCCGGGAATGTCCACCGGCTTGCCGCTCTCGATAGCCTGCGCCAGCAGGGGGGACAGCAACTCGACAACCGCATCGTCCACTTGCGCGCGGGCGCTTTCCACTTCATGGCCGCTCTCCTCCGTGATATGCCGGAGGGCCGCCCGGCGCGCCGTGCGCCGCCGGTTGGCCGTCCTGTTTCGTTTGTCCATGCGTTCAGCCCCCGCAAGTGGTCAGCCCCGGATCGCATCGTCGCCCCGCTGAAACCGCCTCAGAACCTGATTATGGAGCGCAACAAGGGAACAGACGCCGCGCCGAGATAGGCGACAAGGACGTGCCAGACGATCTTATCGCTGATCACCGGAACGGGAAAGGGAGGACGGGCAACCGGATGGCGCCGGCCAGGATTCCGGCGACGTCTTACGCCTGGGATGGATAATCATCCGCGCCGGCGTCTGCGTCTGGCTGTTTCGACGACGACGGCTCCGCCCCCTCCAAACAGCACCACCAAGAGCGGGAACAGCAGACGGCGCACTAGGAAACCCGATGCCATTCCCTCTGTCCGGCCCTTTTTGCGGAGTCGCTGTCAGGGGTTGCCCGCGCCTGTGTCCGTGCGGTCTGGTCTTCTTGCGCTATTGCGGTAAGGAAACGCACAAGAGAGGTCCTGGATGAGCCGCGTGTACACCTCCAGCGCGTCCATGTAGATCTGGCAGCACTCGGCTGTCGAAGCGGCGCGCCCGACTCAATCCTCCTGGAGCGTAGCGTCATTCAGCAAGGCCTCGATGTCGGCGATCTGCTGCAAGGCGGACTGTTTCACCTCGACGAGCCGGATGACCAGTTGGATCGCTTCCAACGCCTCCGTCGGGCTCTCGCTCTCTACGAGCGCCAGCAGCCGTCTGCAGGCGGCCTGGGTGAGGTCTTCAAGCGTAATCTCAGGCTGGGACACGGCACTGTTTTCCCGCTCCTCCTGCCTTCGGCGCAGGTCGTCCGCGACGCTTTCGTCAACGCCTACCCCAAGGAACTTTTTCCCTGTCGAATCCTCCGCTACACCGGGGACCGACCTGACGAGGGCAAAGAGATTGTGAATGTCATTGGTTGAATAGTGCAGAGCCCCCTTGCCGTCCCTGACCATGCCGCGCCAGCTGGCATAGGTGGCGGCCAGCTCGGACCGGGTCGCTTCCCGATCGGAGCCGAAGACCAATATCTGACGGATGAACTCCGGATGCCGGGCGCGCAGTTCGTCCAAGCGCGGGCCTTCCACGATCCCGTCCGGGTTGCTGCGTTCCATCTTCACTCTCCTCTCACACCTTTCTGACGCACTGCCGCGGCGGAAGGCGGGGTCCGTGCCCAGGACGCGTGTCCTGCCGTTGGGCCGTTGGCCCCTCTGCCGCTCGGCGTAGCGGCAGAGGCAGAGTTCGAGCCATTTGACGCCGTTCTCTTCGCCGATCTATCCCGTCACATCGATCTTCTGCCAGGTGTCGCCGCGGCGGACTGGCGGTTGACGTGTCATCGTCGCTCGTTGCAGAAAAGTCCGGCCGCCCCCGGTTCCACAGGATTTGAGTAGGCGTCCGCTGTTGCCAGAGTCCGGGGTTACACGCTGTGGAAATGGGCACAAATTCATCATCGGCATCAGCAAGTACAGGATGCAGCTTTTGTAGATTTTCGGGGAGGGGTGGACGGAGTGCATTCCGCAAAGCCTCCGCTTCAACTCGCATGAGCTCTGTTCTCGCTTCCTCCTCAACTGTCGTGCCGTTTTCGTTGGCACGCCCACTGGGAAGCACGTTCGTCAAATGCGGTAAACCTGGCCTGATCTTGTTCATCCCTGCCTCCTTATCTTGCAGTGCCCCCCTCACCCCATAGTGGCGGGACTCCGCCTTCACCTCCACGAATTGTGCCAGCGCGCGCCCCTTGCTGATCTCCCGCCACGTGCTGCCCGTGCCTGCCTTGTCCCCTGCCCTGGCATTCCGCGCCAAAGGTGGCCTGCTTCCAATTGTATCAGCAGAAAATGTCACCACTGTATCATTTCTGGATTTTCCTGTGTCAATAATATGTCAGTTTACCTTCATGTGCTCGACTGGCTGTGAAATGGGGTTGACATGAGAGTGTCGATAGCCTTCGCGGCGATAGTCCTTTGCTCCAGGGGAGTTCACTGTTCGCACGGTAGCGTCTGTTGACAACTGGAGCACGGAGCGATGTGCATGGATGCCGGCATTGATAGTGAGGCGCCACGCTATTGCCGAGGGTGGGTTGCGCGGAGCCCTACTTCGTGTAGACATTATCAGTCTTTTTATGACTACACGAAACCAATCCATTCAGTACACACAACAACACCGAAACCGAACAGGCTGGCTGCGACCTCCAACCAGGCCGGTTTTCGGCTCCTTGCGCGCCTGCCCTTGCGCGAATTCATGCGCCGCTATTGTGCTGTTCAAACACGGGGCGGCATGGGCGCGTGTGAGCTGCCGCTTTGGGGCCGGCTGACCAGTGGTGAGAGCGTCGTGTGGCGGTGGGGTGACATCGTTGCGGCGCGCGCCGAAAAGTGCGGCAGTTAGCGGCATTTGCCTGCATATCCCGGGCGTGCGCGCGGCCTCAAAAATTTTTTCGGGGCTCCGTACCTCTGGTGAGAGTGGCCCATATGCGGCATCGCCTGATCTGCCAAAATTGGCCTCTCGCATACGGGCCCGCGCAGGGTCCGGAGCCGGGGCTGCACGCGCACGAAAGGTCCTTCCGGCGAGGCTTGGCGAGCCGGGAAAAGGACCAAAGCGCGCCGCGGCCCCGGCGGTTCTGCGTGCAGCCTTGGGCACGCCGCGCGGGTCTGTCTGCGCACGGCAATGCCGCTCGAGACAGACCCGTACAGACGCGTCCGTGGAGCAAGGACGAAGCCGGCGACGGAAACAGGGACGACACAGAATGGGCGCGGGGCCAGCCGCGGCGCGTTCTTCGTGTGGGCTCGGCGACGTGTGCGGGGGTCTGTCTTTCCGGCCTCTTATCGTCGCAGAAACGGTTACGGGGCGGGAAACGATTGCGGGTGCGGTCGCGTGGCCGGCCTGTCCGGTTCTGTGCCTTCGTCCTCTTTGTGAGGGCTGGTTCGGATGCTGTATGGGGACCGGCTTTTCGTCGGCTCCTGCGAATTTGGAAACGGACCCGGGCGGTTTCATTCCCTATAATGCAGTGTTATGCAAAGAAGGGGGCGCCGGCATTTTGGCGCCCCGTGGTGCAGCCGGTTTTTGGGGCCTGGGAACAGGGTAGGGCACTGCCGGCGCATTTTGCATAACTTCTTACGTTATAGGGCCGGCGGCTCGCGCGCTCGAGCTTGCGAAGGGCGCCGAGGCGCAGGGTAAATGAAACCGCCCGGCTTGGCTGTGCGGCCGGCGGCGCGTGTGGGGCAGATCTTTCGCTCGAGATCTGTCTACGTGCCCCGAGCGGCCTGTGTTATGCGCCGTGAGGGGCCGTTCTTCTGCCGATGTTTTCAAACGTGGGTTGTTTGCAATCCATTGAGGTCAAAATCGTTTGTCGTTCATGAATCGGGTTTCGTAAGAGTCAAATCCTGTTTTCCAAATGGCCTGAATCCGTTAAATCGGTTTTTCCAATGTTGTTGGAGCCGGCTTTGGGCTTGGGTTGGGCGCCGCGGCCGGCTTCGCGTGCGTGTGCTTGTGTGTGGGCGCGGTTGGGTCTGTGGGGCGTGCCCGGGCCGGCTCGTGCGTTGTGGCCGGCGGGCGTCCGGCGTGGTGTGTGTGTGGGTTGGGAGCGCCGGCGTTGTGGTTGCGGGTGCTGGCGGTCGCCGGTGGTTGTGGGTCGGTCTGGTTGGCGCTGTCGGCTGTCTTGTCTGCGCGTGTGTATGTTTTCGTTTTCGCTTTTTCCACTTTTAGTGAAGTGTTATCATGGTAGATCTGAAGCCGCGGGGCACACAGGTTCTGGTAAAGATGCGGACAGGGTCGGGGAGAGCTGCACGATCCGAGGCGGCGGCAGGGCATCAGATTGAGTCGGACAGGATCCTGTTTCTGGTGGTGGGTAAGCCGGCGGCCTGAATTACGTCAAGGACAGCTGCGCGACGGGGCAACGGCCCGGCTTTCCGGTATGCGATTGAGTAGGAGGCGCAATGAACGCGATAACCGAGGATCTCTGGCGGGAAGTTCATGAGCATATTGCATCCTTTGAGAGGCTGGCGCGGCGGACACTCGAGGAAGCATGGCAGGCGGGCGATAAGCTCATCCTCCTGAAACAGCAGACACCGCATGGGCAGTGGCTGCCTTCGCTGAAAGAGCGCGGCGTATCTGTTCACCTGGCGGAGCGGATGATGAGGTTGCGGCGCAGGTACCCTGAAATTCTGCAAATTGCAGAATTTGACAGCGTGCAGGCGGCCTTGAATGCCAAGAAAACGAAGCCGGTGCAAAAAAAGGTCAGGCGCAGCCCGTATCTGGTCTCCGCTGATGACCTGTGGGATTGGGAGCGGGGAGAACCAACCCCATTGGCGTACAGGTTCTTGAGTGAGGAAGAGCTAACGGAATTCAGCCACGCGGTGCTGGGTGCTGAGAAACAGTACGCCCAAGGATGTGGCAGCCATAAAGAGCTTGGAATTGCCCTTGCCCTCTTCCGTCTCGCGTTTTCCTGCTATGTAGACATTGGGCCGCTAAAGGACAACCCTGCCGCCATGACCGAAACGGAGCGTCGCTTCGATGCGTTTGAGAGCAGCCGTGTGGATTGGATCGAGAAGCCCGACCTTTTCCTGCGCATGTCCCTGCGTGCGTCCGACAGACTGCGCAGCCTTGAAGGCCCGCCGCGAGCCCGATTGGCGGCGTTGAACGGCTACAACAACGAGGAGCGGGATGGAGCGGACTGGGATAAGCCATTTTTTCAGATTGTGCGAACTGGGGAGTAGGTGATCAAAGATTGTCGGCGGGCCCAAGCGAATGACGGATAGTCTCCACAAGACGCCGGCTCCGGCGGACGTAGCAGCAAGACCATTGTGCACCCTTTGAGGTGGGCGATTGACTCTTGCTCCTGAAACAGCAGACACGGCATGGGCAGCGGCTGCCTTCGCTGAAAGAGCGCGGCATGTCTGTTCACCTGGCGGAGCGGATGATGAGGTTGCGGCGCAGGTACCCTGAAATTCTGCAAATTGCAGAATTTGACAGCGTGCAGGCGGTCTTGAATGCCAGGAATGGGAAAACTTCCCTTGCGCTGATGGACTGCACTGCAAGGCAGATGTCCGGAGAGGGCGGCGCGCAGGCGGTCTTGTCCGGCATACTTAACCCGAGTTCGGAGTCAGATTAGGGTCGGTAAGAGAGCCATATCATCTTAACAAGGCGCTCATTTACTCCGAATTCAGGTTAGGTTACACCATCTCCCGGGTCGGCCTGGTCCCTTGAAACTGCTCTTTCTTGCCATAGCCTACCTTTGCGGAATCGGCACCGGCCACCTCCTCTGGCAGCAGTCGTGGTTCGGATGCGGCATCAGCGACCTGTACTGGATCGCTGCCCTCGCACCCATCCCTCTCTGCCTGTGGCTCGACGCCGCCCCAGCGAAGGCCGCCGCGCCGCTGCGCTGGCCTGTTTCCGCCGGCTTCGCCCCGCCGCGCACCGTACCTTCTGCTTGGCTGTTAGGCTCCGTTCTGCTCGCCGCAGCCGGCGGCCTCCTCCGCCTCGCTTCCCATCCCCCGCTCCCCTGCCTGCAGCCCTCCGACCTGGCCTACTACAACGCCGCCAGCGACGGTCCCAGCCAGCAGAAGGTGCAGTTTACAGGCTATGTTGACGGCTATCCACTGCGCAAGGATGGACGCCAGCGCCTTGACATCGAGGCGACCGCCATCTGGCTCGACGGCGCACCGCACACGGTGGACGGCCGCGTCCGTTTGCAGACCACCAGCCGCCATCCCTTCCGTTACGGCGACCCGGTGCGCGTCAGCGGCCAGCTGACGGAGCCGCCCGTCTTCGACGGATTCGATTACCGCGCCTACCTCGCCCGCAAACAGCTCCACAGCCTGGTTCGCTGGCCGCGCGTGGAGCCGCTACAGGACCAACCGCGCAGCGGCCCCCTGTTGCGACGCGTCTACAGCCTGCGCGCACGCGGCGAGGCCCTGCTCAACCGCCATCTTCCTGAACCTTACGCAGCCCTCGCCAACGGGATGCTGCTCGGCATAGAGGCCGGCATCCCCAACGACCTCTACGAGCAGTTCAACCTCACCGGTACCAGCCATGTCATCGTCATCAGCGGCAGCAATGTCGCGCTCGTCTCCGGCCTGCTCATGGCGTTCGGCGTCAAACTGTTCGGACGGCGCGTAGCCCTGTGGCCCACCCTCGCCGGCCTTGTCTTCTACACGCTCCTGGTCGGCGGCGACGCCGCGGTCACGCGCGCCGCCTTGATGGGCGCTCTCTTCGTCTTCGCCACCGTTCTCGGGCGCCAGAGCACCGCGCTCGTCAGCCTGGCCGCGGCCTGCTGGGCGATGACGCTGTGGAATCCCCTCACACTGTGGGACGTCGGCTTTCAGCTCAGCGGCGCGGCCACCGCCGGCCTGATCCTCGTCGGCCCCCCACTCACCGAGCGCGTCCAAAAGTTCGGGCGCACGCTCACAGACCGGTTCCGTCGCCGCGCCGCGCCCGACATCGCCGGCCGCCAGCCTGAATTCCTTGTCCCAAACTCGGTCTGGGACCTCATCCGCGACAGCCTGCTCATGACCATCGCCGCCAGTGTGACCACCCTCCCGCTGATCGTACACTACTTCGAGCGCCTCAGCTGGATCAGCCCGATCACCAACCTCCTGATCGCACCGGTCCAACCCCTGATCATGGTCGCCGGCGGCCTGGGACTTATCGTCGGATGGCTCGAACTCGAACAGGTGGCCCAGTTCCTGCTCTGGATCCCCTTCGCCTGCCTCTGGTGGACGGTGGCGATGGTCGCCTCGAACGCAGCCCTGCCCGGCGCCAGCACGGTGATCGGCTGGTTCGGCTCCGAACAGATGGCCCTTACCTATGCCGCCCTCCTCGCGCTCTACTGGCGCCAGCCCCTTCGCCGCACACTCAGCCGGCTCGCTCTCAGTCTCATGCCCGCTTCCCCCACCGCCCAGAAACCCGCCTCAGGCGGACGGCGGCTCGCCCAGCTGCTGCAGACAGTGCCCTCATGGGCCTTCGGCCTCCCGGCGCTCGCCGCCGTCCTCATCTGGTGGCTCGCGCTGACCCAGCCCGACGGCCAGCTGCACGTCCACTTCCTCGATATCGGCCAGGGCGACGGTATCTTCATCCAGACACCCAGCGGCCGCCAGCTCCTGGTCGACGGCGGCCAGGACAGCCAGCAGCTCTTCGCACAGCTCGGTGCGGTCATGCCCTTCTGGGACCGCCACGTCGACCGCGCCGTCGTCACCCACCCCGACGCCGACCACATCGCCGCCCAGAGCGACCTGCCGCAACGGTTCAGAATCGGGCGCGCCTTCATCAGCGCCAACACCATCGGCCACGAACATACGAAGCCCTGGCGCGACGCGCTCAGCGCCAATAGCGTACAGGTGATTGGATTGCAACAGGGCGGCTGGCTGGACCTGGGCGACGGCGTCTCCCTGTGGGCCCTTTGGCCGCCGCCCGAAGCGGAGCTGCGCGGCTGGGAAGAGGATGACAAGAACGAGCGCTCGCTCGTGTTCAAACTCGTCTACGGCGACTTTACTCTCCTCCTGACCGGCGACAGCGGTCATGCCAGCGAAAAGCGGCTTCTGCGCACGGGCCAGCCCCTCGCCGCACAGGTGCTCAAGGTCGGCCACCACGGCAGCGACGCCAGCACCGGCCCCGCCTTCATCGAAGCCGTCGGGGCCGGCGTCGCCGTCATCCAGGTCGGCGCGGAAAACCGCTACGGCCACCCCGACCCCGACCTGCTCGAACGCCTGAATGGGCAACTCATCCTGCGCAACGACAAGCACGGCCGCGTCCACATCCGCAGCGACGGCGAACGGATGTGGATCGAAACGGAAAAGGGAGAGATTTCAGAGGTGCTTGCCCGCAGCGGACCGGCGCAGACGCCTTAGGGAAAGGGAATTATGCAGGAATCCGTTCGACCGGGGGAAGGGCCGGGGAATCAATGCGGCGTGTGTCGGCGCTGAGCGAAATTTTTCAGAAAATGGGGGCGTGTAGGGCACAAGGGGATGAGGAAAGCGGCGGGCGGGCAGAGAAGCTACAATGACTGTACGTCTGTGGCGGTACAGGGAATGGGTTGCATAGCCCTACTATATGGGGTTGCTTGCGGCACCAGAGAGAGACGGCCCAAAGTTGACTTATTTGACGCAACACGGCCAGCCGGAACAGCAGGCTTGCCATTCGACCGAAGGACAGGAGCCCCCTTTACCGGTTCCCTAGACCACCCATCCCCATCGTTTCGGGCAACATTGCTACGATCACTTTACGGATTAGATTCTCTCGATCAATACGGCAGGATTTCAGATTGCAGCGTTTACAAATGCGGCGGACCGGATCTTGAGGATCCGCCGGCATTGTTGTCAGTTCACCATGGGGTATATGGGATAAATGGAGTTGCCTTCGCTACCAGAGAGAAAAGTGTCGAAAAGTTGACCTGTTTGACGCAAATGTTGACCTGTTTGACGCGATGCCGTCAACCGTTGAAGCCCGCTCCCCAACCGACGGGCGGCATGATGCGCAGGCCTCCGGCCACGGTTTCCATCGTACAGTAGCCCTTGTCCGCCATATCCTCGATCACCTCGCGCGCCCGCCTCTGGCGATGGCTTCGTGCGCTCCTGGACAGCTGCCTGCTGCCGCGGGAGGTTTCGTCGATTGCGGGATAGCAGAGCGTGACGAAGTCGGCTTCGTTGAGGACCGGATAGCGATTGGCGGCCGGGTTGGGGTCGCGGGCGGCCTGGGAGACGTTTTCAACGCGATTGCCCTGATCGTCCAAAGCGACTACGTCGGGCCGCAGCTGGCGGTCCTTTCCCTTGCCGGTCATGTAGTAGTTGACCGGCTGCCCTTGTTTTGTCAGCAGAACCGAGCCGTCAGCGCCCAGCAGGTCGCCGTCATCGTTGCGCGCCAAGCGGGGGACGGTCGCCTGGATATAGCGGCCGTTGTTGGCGCCGTAGCGATCCCAGAGATAGCACAGCCCCAACGCGGCCCGATATCCCGGCGCGCTGTGCCGCCCGATCTCTCTCAAATAGGGCTTGTAGACGAGCGGGCCGGATCCGCTGCCGGGCGGCAGCTGCACTTCGAAGACCACGTGGCTGTCGTAGGCATCCCAGCGGTCCGGTCGATTCCGGACCACGACCGGGATCCAGACGCTTTCGGCGCCGCTTTCGCCCCAGGCTATGCCCATATTGTGAACGGTTCGGAAGGCGGCGCTGAGGGCGGGGAACTGGTCACGGCGATAGCGGTTGAACAGCGCTTTGACCATCTGCCCGAAGGGGATCGAGATGGTGCGTTTGCCGGAACGTTCGCTCACGGGGACGGAGAGAATCGCTTCTACCCACAGGCGCAGACCATAGGGAGCGCCGCGGCCGGGCTTGGCTTCGACTGCCCGATCCCACAGCACGATTGGCAGCGCCGGAACGACGCCGGAAGGCCGCGGGGTAAGGCTGGGGAGATGGGCGGACATATCGTTTGTCAGGATTTCGCCGGTTTGCGGCGCGCGGTCGTATTCGGTTACGTCAAAGAGAAACCCGGTATCGGCCTTTGTTTCGATGTGGCGGTGGGCAGCCAGGGGCGCGGGCATGATGCCGGTGTCGCGGGTGTCGGGTTCGACCCGCGACAGATAGCCTTCGATGAGCGCGGCCACCGGGTGTTTCAGGCCGGCGTTTCTACCGACCTCGCGCCAGATGAGGTGAAAGACCTCGAAACCGGCCAGAAGTATGTCCGGGAAGTCGGGGAAGTCCGGTTCGGCGTCGCTGTAGCGCTGCCGATAGATCTCCGAAACCTTGTCGGCTTCCAGCAGGAAGCGATAGCCCCATCTGGCCAGGATAAACTTATCCAGGTCCTCGCCTGCGCTCTCCTGCAGCAGGTTACTCAGGGTGTCCTGGTCGTCGACCTTGTTCAGTTCGGGGAGCAGAGCGTTGGCCCGCGCGGAGCATTCCTCCAGCGCCGCATTCAGCCACGATGCGGCCTCGGTTATCGCGCCGGCGATGTCTGACGGCTGACAGTTCGCGCCGCCGGCCGCGTTTACGTAGCTATTCCACCAGTCGTTGAAGTTCATCCGCTCATCATCCTCCCGGTCCCCACAGCCTGGTTTCGTCGTAAGGGCACTCATTTCTTCTTTGCCTTGCTGCGTGCGACCGGTGCATTTCTCACCCATGCTCAAGACTTTTTTTGCTGTAGTGGGGCCGACGCCGGGTCGTGGCCGGGCGGCAGCCTCTGGATGGTTACCTTGTAGCCCAGGTCGGCCCAGCGCTGCGCCGCCGCCTGTGCCGACCTGGCACTTGCTTCGTCGTCGTCGGCTCAGAGAGAGGTAGCGTCGAAGCGGCCGGATGGTTGGGGGCCGGTCCAGTGGTGGATGGCTGCGCGGCGGCCCACAGTGCGGCGGCGTAGGCGTTCGTATCTTTGCACTGGAGCGGCCCTGAGCGGCTCTGTGCGCCGTTTTGGGTGTCGAAGCGCCTATCTGTACGTCCGGGGCCGTTCCGGGCGCTCCTTGCGTCCTGCAGCGGCACTGCGTTTGCGCCCGGGGGCGGCTGGCCGGCGCGGAAGGCGGCGAAACAGGCATCGCAACGGCAGGTCCACAGGCCGGTCTCCTGCTGTGTAGCAGGGTAGGGCAGCTTGGCGGCGATGTCGGCCGCGGCGGCGATCGGGATACGGTTTGTGTGTGTATACATGTGTGTTATGCTTGTGGGAGAGATCGTCAGGGTCTCATGTGCTGATTGGGCCCCGCTCCGGCTGCCTTCCGGAGCGGGGCCTTTCTTTGTTGCGGCTGTGCGCTGATTATCGCCGCCACAGGGAGCCGGCTGACAGCCTGGTCGATACAGAGAGCAAGGGGCTGATCAGAGGCCGCGCGCGTACGCTGGCGTTCACCGGGCGGCTTCCTGTTTCTCGATTTGCGCCACTACGTGCATGGTCTCCTCGCGCGAAGGAGGGAAACAGCCGGCCGCGGGACGATTGTCACTGAGATCAGACGCCAAGAACAGAGAACTGCGCAGGCGTATAGAGAGATCGCTCCCGCGGGCTGGGCGCCCTGTTGAATTTTTCAGACAGCTGTCGAAGGCCCAATGTCATTGTCCGCCCTACGCAGGCAACAGGCCGCCGGGTTGAAGGGCGCAGACAGTATGGGTATTGTTATGTCGTGGAGATACACGGGGACTGCCCCTGATCGTCTAGCGCCGCCTGGCAAGCGGCAAAGGTTGATGGCCCGATGATAGCACGGATTTTCGGAACGACAAAACCGCCTTTTTCGGGCGGTCTTGCGGACGCCTGCCAAGCGTCGGTATCAACCTACCAGAGCACCAGGGCGTACTCTGGATTTCACGGCCCTATCCCCGGCCGCTGGGCTTTTCCTGGCGGGAAGCATGGGGTGCTGCGCCAAGGACGCGGGCCTAGAAGGGGTCTCGATGGCCCACGGCGGGACAGATTATATCGCGACGGGATCCGTTGCGCAAGTATTGCCGTCAACTGTCTAGCCATACGGGTATGCTCGCGTGATGCCAGGCCGCAGTCTGCCGGAGCGCACGGACAGATCAACCGGCCCCGTCCACGGCTGCCAAGGGAAAAAGCGGCGGGCCTTCCAGGGGTTGCCGACGCCAGCGTTCAGCAGACGCCGGCGATGCGAACGCATGTTTCGTCTTTCATCCTCTGTCAATGCCCGGTTCACCGGCACTCCTGTCCCTGCCAGACACTCTGCGCCGCGTCGCGCATGACCACCAGCAAGCCGGGCCATTCCGTGTCGGCAAATCGTTCCAGCGCCTGCATGATGCGGCGGTGAATTCTGCGCCGGTTGGGTTGCCGCAACTGTATGATGAGGATCCCATGGTGCGGCCCCATGCGGTAGTGGGCAAAGCCTTAGTCGGTGGTAATCAAGAGGCGCTCTTCCCGCTGCGCCACCTCCCACAGCGCGTCGTCCCGCAACCCTTCATCTGGCGTGCCGCGGATGTCGCGGACATCGTGCCCCAGGGCGCGAGGCGCTGCGACGGTCATGAGGGGGATGTTCTCGTCGACGAAGATCCTCATCTCTTGTCGACCAGGACCTCGAGCGGCGTCACCTGCTCTTCAGCCAGGGAGGCTACGTAGTCGAAACAGGCAAGACAAGAGGACGCCGCGTGCCCCTATGGAGGTGTTGGTGAAGGCAATTCTATCATCATTCGCGTGAGCCGGCTTGAAATACCAGGAGGCGATATGAGGAGGTCTGGAGCCGGGGTTTGTGCGACTGGGAATGGGTTGCCGTCGGATCCCTCCTACAGGCGCCGGCAGATCTGCCGTGAACATTCGCACACAGATATCCGGCCCGACATGTCGCCGAGCACCTGCGCGGCAACAGGAGTGTTTCATCGTGTGGCTGCCATGCCGGTCATGATCGAACAGTACTGCGGCGCAAGGCGCACCGTCTTGGAGCCGGCTGTTCTTGCGTCGCTTGACGGGGGTTGGTGGCTGTACGCTTTTCTGAAAATGGCTGGGCGTTAGGGCCCTGGTGGTGACGGGGTTGTGTGTCGGCGCTGAACGAAAATTTTCGGGAAAGGGAGGTGCACCAGGGGGCGGGCGACGGACTCTGATATTCCATACAGGACTGGCGGCAGGCAGGTCTCTCAGCGGATTCAAGGGCAGGCGGCAAGCGTACGGGGGGACGGGGACAGACCAAACGGCCTCCATGATGCCATTTTCAATGCATTGACGCTTTATTGCCATAGAATTGCCATAGAACTGTCCTAGAATGACATATGTGTGACAGTTCAGTGTTGTATTATTGAAGGGCAGCGGTTTCGGAGAAGTTTGTATTGGCCGCGTGACTCTGAGGCACGACGAAGAGTAAGCGGGGACGCCCTCTATGATCAGTGAATCGACCGGCCAGGTTGCGTTGGCAGGCCTGCTCCACGATATTGGCAAATTCATGCTGCGGGCAGCCGGCGGCGGCGATCGCATCTGGGACAGCGAGGGGCGACGCGATTTCGGTTACAAGCACGCCATGCTCACTGCCGCCTTTGTCGAAGAGTACCTTCCGGCCCCCTGGCGCAGGGCAGTGAAGAATATGGCGGGAAACCATCACCGCCCTCGTCCTCATTCTCGAGAGGACCTGATCGTCTCTCTGGCCGACATGCTGGCGGCGGCGGAACGCAACGACGGGATTGAGGACGACAACCCCCGCCAGCAGCACCCGAAGCAGCTTCTCTCCATCTTCTCGGTCCTGAAGGCCGAGGGGATCAAGCCGTCCGCATCGCAGCGGCGTTTCCTGCCCTTGCGCCCTTTGTCGCTGGAAGCGGAGACACTCTTCCCGCGCGAATCTTCGGCTGAGAAGGAGGTATGGCGCGCCTACAGCGATCTCTGGCAGGGATTTGTGCGCGAGACGGCGCAGTTGAAGGAGATCCACGAACAGGAGCCGGACCTGCCCTCCTATCTGGAGTCGCTCCTTCTCTTGATGCAGAAGTACCTCTGGTGCGTGCCTTCCGCCTACTACGGTAGCCTGCCTGATATCGGCCTCTACGACCACAGCAGAGTGACTGCCGCACTGGCGGTCGCGCTGGAGCGGGACACGCCGAACGCCGAAACGCTCATGAGCTGGCGCAAGAGCCCCGGATCGATTGAAGGCCAAGTTGCCCTGCTGGTAGGCGGTGACATAAGCGGCGTGCAGAGTTTCATCTATACGATCAGCGCGCGGGGCGCCGCACCCACCTTGCGCGGGCGCTCCTTCTACCTGCAGGTCCTTACGGAGGCCCTGGCCCGTTATCTCCTGCGCTGCCTTGAACTGCCGATTACCAACCTGATCTACGCCGGGGGCGGCAGCTTCTTCCTGCTGGCCCGCCCTGGCGACGGCGAGCGGCTTCCGGGATTGCAGCAGGAGGTCAGCCGTATCCTCCTGCAACAGCATCACGGCGAACTCTACATGGCACTGGCCGGGTTGCCCGTGGCTGGCAAGGAGTTTTTTGGCCAGGACATTAGCCGCAAATGGGGCGAGCTGCATGACGCGCTGCGCCGCAAGAAGCTGCAACGTTTCGCAGAGATGAACCGGGAGCTCGCCCTCCTCTTCGAACCGTGCGGCCGCGGCGGGAACGAAGAGCGGCTGTGCCAAGTCTGCGGTCAGGAGCATCCGCACACCGCGCCGTCGCGCGACGAACCCGGCGTCGAGTCCATACGCAAGTGTCCGCCTTGTCAGGCTTTCGAGAGTCTGGGCGACGACCTGCGCAACGCCCGCTATCTGCTTCTGGACGAGATCGATGCGCATACTCCGGCCGATTCGACCGCGCCTGCAGGAGATTGGCGGCAGACCCTCGCGCACCTGGGTCTCAGGCTCAGCATCAGCGAACAAATGCCGGAGACACGCCCGCAAACCCGCCGTCTGGTTCTCGCTCTCGATGACAAAGCCCTGTCCGATCTGCAGCCCGGCCCCCAGACCGCCACCGGCCGGCGTTTCCTCGTCAACATCGCCCCAATCTTGGGAGAGGGTGAATTGGAAGAGTTGCGTAATGACGGATCGTTTTCAGCCCAGGATGAACTGCCCCGAAGCTACGGCGGCGTAAAGCCCTTTTCCGTTCTCTCCCACCAGTCCAGCGGGATCAACCGGCTCGGCATTCTGCGCATGGACGTCGACAACCTTGGCCAGATTTTCCAGACAGGTTTCGAGGAGCGCGCCACGCTCTCCCGTATGGCGGCGCTCAGTTTTGCCGTCTCGCTCTATTTTGACGGCTGGGTGGGGCGGCTCGTCGAAGAGGTGAACCGGCTGGCCGTCCAGGACAGCGCCCGCATCTATACAATCTATTCCGGCGGCGACGATCTTTTCTTCGCCGGCTCCTGGGATGTCATAGTCGAACTGGCCCTTCGCATCCGCGCCGGCCTGACCCAATACGCAGCCGGACACCCCGGCATCCACGCCAGTGCCGGCGTCGTACTGATCGGGGGCAAATACCCCCTCGCCCAAGCGGCTCAGGACGCGGACGCGGCCGAAAAGGCGGCCAAAGATCTTATCTGGAGGAACGGGAAAGGGGAAGAGAGGCGTAAGGATGCGATCTCTTTCCTCGGCGTGGCCCTTCCCTGGACCACCTTCGGCCTCGAATCCAGCTGCGCCGGCAGCCTGGATACTGCTCACGGGCTTATGCACACTCTGGTGTCGTTATGCAGGGATGAAGAACGGGACACGACTGCGCCCAGAGCCCTGGTGCGCACGCTCATCGAGCTGGACCGTCAACATTCAGACGCCCGGGAGCGGTGGCGCGACAACGACGCCGGTCGTGGTTGGAACGGTCCCAACCAAGCGCTTCTGGGGCCCTGGATCTGGCGTACCGCCTACGCTCTGCAGCGTCTCTACGACCGCTCAAAAATAGAGGAAGTACAGACGATTAAGGACAGACTGCCCGCGCGCGGCTACCGTATGCTGGCGTACCTCGGTGTGGCGGCCCGCTGGGCCGACCTCTACCTTCGCACGTGAGCGTAGCGTCGGGACTACCGCTGGAGTAATCGTATGAGTTCGGTTTGCGCGACGCTGCACAGACGCAGATCGTCTCAACACCTTTCAGGAGGAATCGGCGTGGCCAGAATTTCAGAAAGCGATCTGAAGACCGTGATTTCCAACTCTGCGCCCGGCGCGACGCGAGTCCTGGTCAGAGAAGCCGAGGCGCTGGGCAAGCAACTCAACCGCAGGGAGTCAAAGTTGTCGACAAGCCAGATCCGGGCGCTCTTTGGCGAGGTACGTCAGATCGAGGCCCAGCTGTCAACGGCCGACGCCGGCGGACAGGAACGCGCTCTGAGGAAACTGCTACTGCTCAAACCCAAGATGGCTTACCGTGCAAGACGGGAGGGGAAAGGCGTCGCTGAACTGGCGAGCGTCCTCGATCCCGCCATCGATCTTGTTGTGGGCGGGGCCGACCCAAAGGAGAATTTCAGGCGTTTCGTTGATTTTTTCGAAGCGGTTCTCGCCTACCACAGGGCCGCCGGCGGCAGTTGAGCCGGGCCGGCGTTGAAACAGATCTTTTCAGGAGAAAACAGACATGGCGGACGCAAGTTCCATCAAGCTGGAGGGCCGCATCTTCATCGAATTCGACATCGCGGCGCAGACCGGGCTCCATATCGGAGGCTCAGACGCCGGCATCGAGATTGGCGGCGTCGATAAGACCGTCATCCGCGATTCCCTCACCAACCGCCCCTATATTCCCGGCTCATCGCTGCGCGGCAAGATGCGCAGCCTGCTGGAGAAGTACCGCGGGCTGCCCCAGAACCAGCGCATCGGGCAGGGCAGAATCCACTCCTGCCAGAAGGACGAGCGCGCCCAGTATCAGGAGTGCGACGTTTGCCAGGTATTCGGTCTGCCCGGGGAGATCGAATTCGGCGTCCCTACCCGGCTCGTCGTGCGCGACGTGCCGATGACCGACCAGAGCGCCGACGCGCTGCAGGAGCGCACCGAGCTGCCCTTCACCGAAGCCAAGACCGAGGTCTCGATCGACCGCGTCACCTCCGCGGCCAACCCGCGCCAGATAGAGCGCGTGCCCGCGGGCGCGACTTTCGGCCGCGCGCGCCTGGTCTTCTCCATCTACGCCGGCAGCGGCTGCGACGCGCGCGCAGACATCGGGCGTCTGGCGGCCCTAGTCGAGGCGCTGCAACTGCTTGAAGACGACTATCTGGGCGGCCAAGGCAGCCGCGGCTACGGGCAGGTGACGCTGACCGATATCGCCGTCGGCATGCGCCGCGACTATTCCAGACCTGTGGTGGAGCTGAAGTCATACGCATCCCTGGACGAGTGGGCCGCTGATCTCAGCTCACTTGAGGCTGACCTTTTTGCACGTTTCGGCCTGCCCGCCTGAGGAGCCAGCCATGCTGCCGCTGCAACCGGTTTTTCTGCGGTTCCCGCAAGGGCTGCGCGTCGGCGCGCACGCCGCCAACCTGGAGGAAACCGGCCTTCACCTCCCTTCCGATACTCTCTTCTCCGCGCTCGTCGACAGCTGGGGCCGCAGCGGAGGCGACATCTGCGCCTGGATGAAGCCCTTTCAGGATGGGGACCCCCCTTTTCTGCTTACCTCTGCCTTTCCCTTTGCCGGGGGCGTGCGCTTTTTCCCCGCCCCTGTCGACCTGGAATGGCTCATGCCGGCGCACCGGCCCGAGGAGCGCGCGTCGATCAACAAGAGGCTGAAGCGGATTCGTTTTCTCTCCGAACAGCTTTTGCGCCGGCTGCTGTCCGGGCGGAGCATGCCGGACCTCCTCCCCGACACCGATGGGGGGAGCGACGCCGTCTGCACAGTTCCCCTGCAGGACGGCGCGCTGTGCCTGCTGCCGGAGGAGATGGACGGGCTGCCGGAAGGCATGCGCATGAACGCCCAGGGCGGCAGGCGGGCGCCTGCGCTTCTCAACCGCCAGCGCGTCTGGCACCAGGAGCGCGTGCCCCGCGTGGCGGTCGATCGCGTCAACTCGGCCTCCAACATCTTTCATGCCGGCCGCACACAGTTCGCAAGCGGTTGCGGCCTGTGGTTCGGCGTGCGGTGGCGCAATGGCGGCATGGCGGTGGCGGACAGACGCGGTCTGTCCTACAGATCGGCGCTGCAGGAGATGGTGGCAACGCTCGGCGACGGGGGCATAGGCGCTGAACGCAGCGCCGGCTACGGCGCATTTGACGCTAGCTGGGGAGAAGAGTTTGCGCTGCCCGGGCCGGAACCGGGAGGCGTCGGATGGCTCCTGAGCCGCTACCTGCCATCCGGAGCGGATATCCCGCAGTGCCTGGCTGATGAACGGGCCGCCTACAGTCTGGTCCGGATTGGAGGCTGGGTACATTCGCTGCACGGCGCCGACCGCCGCCGCCGTCAGATTTACTTTCTGGCCGAAGGCAGCCTGATCGCGTGGGCGTCATCGCCCGTGGCGGGCAGAATCGTCGATCTGCGGCCAGAGGAGACGGGGGGACCCGGCGGCATACGTCATCCCGTGTGGCGTTGCGGCCTGGCTGTGGCCGCGGGCGTGGAAGAGCTTCGGAAGGAGGACCAATGACTGCCTACACCCTCTATGATGTCACCGTCTCCGTCCTCACGCCGCTCCATATCGGCAGCGGCAAGGATCTGCTCAACGAATATGACTATGCGATCCGCAAGGGGCGAACCTGGCGTTTGAACGAGAGCGCGTTACTCGACGCGCAGGATGTCGAGGACGCCGACACCGCCGCCCTGCTGGGCCGCACGCCACCGGCGCAACTGTTGCAGGCGCGGGACTTCCGGCCCGAGAGCCGGTTTTTCCGCTACGTGCTGGCAGGCATGCCCCGCTCGCAGGTCCCGGGCGCGCAGCTGCGCGAACAGATCAAGGACACATTCGACCGTCCCTACCTGCCCGGCAGCAGTTTCAAAGGCGCGCTACGCACCGCGCTGGCCTGGAATGCGTGGCGCCAGAAGAGGATGGAACCGAATATCAGCCAGATCGGCCGCAGCCGTCAGTGGGCTGCCCAGCAACTCGAGCAGGAGATCTTTGGCCGTGACTTCAAGCGCAGCCCCCTGCGCGCCCTCCAGATCGGGGACAGCGAGCCTGCAAGTACGAACCGGCTTGTGATCCTGAATGCCAGCGTGTTCAACAGGCGGGGCAAAGCAGGCGCGCCGATCGAGATGGAGGCAGTTGCCCCGGATACGCAGTTCGGTCTTACGCTCAAAGTCGACAACGCTCTCTTTTCAGATTGGGCAGTTCACAGCGGACTGCGTTTGAAGGGGGAGGATCTGCTCACGGACCTGCCGCGCGCGGTGCAGAATCACAGCTTGACCTTGGCCCGCCGGGAGCTGGCGTGGTTCAAGGAGATGCCTTCTGCGCGCAGGGTGGCCGAATTCTACCAGCAGGTGGTGGATTCTCGGCTGGGCTCGCGCAGTTTTCTGGTCAGTCTGGGCTGGGGAACCGGTTGGACGAGCAAGACCTTCGGTCCGCTTCTCCAGGAACAGCCGGAGCTGATGGAACATATTGTGGGCAAGTTCCATCTAGCCCGCGGCCGCCGCCGGGCCGGCGACCCTTTCCCTCAAAGCCGGCGCGCGGCCGTGCAGATGAACCGCGACCGTCAGGGCCGGTCGCGAGAGGATCCCGTCACCCCCCTCGGTTGGTGCCTGGTTGAGATGAGGGAGAGAGGATCATAAAAGGGATTACATTTCTAGGGGCAACGGCGGCTTGGGAGACCAGATATATTATGCCCGACGGGCGTAAGTTTACGGCGCCTTACTTCGGTGTAGCTCTAGCCAGGTTTTATCCTCAATTGACCTGCATGAAGGTATTCGTGACTGAAAGGGCCCAGGAGGAGCATCTGCAGCGCTTTCAGGACCTTGTTGAAGATCATGCGGCTGTACTGGAGTCCGTCAGAATTCCTGACGGCACAGACGAGGATGAGTTATGGTCTCTATTTCAGACGGTTGTTGATGCAGTGGATGAGAAGGAAGAGGTTGTCTTCGATATTACACACGGTTTTCGCTCTTTGCCATTCCTTTCTCTCTTGGCGGTAGCCTATCTGCGCGAAGTAAAGGATATCAACCTGAATGCGATACTCTACGGAAATTTCGAGGCGCGAGACAGGTCTGTGGAGCCGCACGAAACGCCGGTGATCGACCTGAGCGGCCTTGTTTCGCTTTTCGATTGGATGACTGCGGCCAATCGCTTTACTCGTTTTGGCGATGCCACGGACCTGGCCCAGCTTCTGCGGAAGGCAAGACCACCTAAGCAACGTGAGCGACCGGATGCGGCCAGCCGTGAGCAGTCTAAGAGACTCTCTCTTGCAGCAAGATCCCTCAGTAGCGTTTCTCTGGCTCTGCGACTTATTCGCCCGGAGGAGGCAATGCATGCCAGTTCCGAGTTGCCGGGCCGTTTGCTGGATGTGGCCCAAAGCCTTCAAAGCAATGCCAGGCCTTTCGTCCCTCTTGTTCACTCGATAACCGACAAGTACGCACCGCTGGAAATGTCCCGCGAACAGCAGGAAGAGGACGTGGCGGGCCGATTGGAGTGTGAACGAAGTATGATCAACTGGCTGCTTGAACGGCAACAGTATGTGCAGGCAGTCACCATTGCACGTGAGTGGGTTGTCAGTTGGGTTATGGTGCAGGTGGAGATGGAAGATATTATAGCTGTCGCGCCTGTCCCGGCCTGAAATACAGAGTTCTGCGTCCTTAAGTGACATCAATACCTTGCGCGAGGCGGCATATCATGACGCGCCACACATTGATCTGCACAGTTGGGACAAGCCTGTTTGAGAGCAATCTGAGCCGATTGTCGGAAAACCGTGCCGGCAGACCGGCCAACTGGCGTGCGTTGGAGAAGGCTTTCTGCAGCAAGCAGTGGAAGTTTCTGGCCCGGGAACTCCTGGAAGTTGATCCCACGGACCGGATTTGTGGGGCCGAGATCAACAGTGTAGAGGAGGTGAGAGGGAAGGCGCTGGCGGGCGTGGAGAGCCTATTTTTTCTGGTCTCTGATACGCCGCACGGCAGGCATACCGGCATGGTTCTGCAGGAGTATTTCAAACTGCGGCGTGATTTCGCACTGAGAGTCGTTGAATACTGTGTCGTTGAGGGACTGCAAGATGAGCGCCCCAAGGATTTCAAGGCGCATGGATTGCGGAATCTTGTTCGCCGCGCCGGCGAGTGCATTCAGAGGTCCGGAGGGCCTGAGAAGGTCCTCATAGACGCCACCGGCGGATATAAAGCCCAGATCGCCATCGCTGTGCTGGTCGGGCAGGCGCTCAACATACCGGTGACCTACAAGCACGAGCGATTTTCGGAGATCATAGAGTTTCCCCCTCTTCCGATCAGTTTTGACTACCGGATTCTTGGTCGCAACGCGGAGCTGCTGACAGATTTTGAGCGCGGCCAGGCGCTCTCATCCAGCGAAGTCGGCTCGCTCGACGAGAAGCTGCGCGTCCTTCTGACAGAGGTCTCGGAGGACGGTGAAGCACTCTACGAACTCAGTCCGATTGGGCAGATCTATCTGACGGGCTTTCGCATTCGCAACCCGACACCGGTTGCCCTTGTGGATGCAGAGGATCCCAAGCCGCCAACCTTCAGGGAGGATCACTTTCCAATCGGGTTCAAGGATTTCGTTCGCAAGGTCTGGGATGAGAACAGGTGGGTGCGCACGGCAAGCTCGATGCCGTATGACAAACAGAGATCGATTCAGGGCATAGGCTTTTCGGTGCAGGACAGGGAGGGCGATTTGCGGCTGGTGGGGACGTTCCAGGACAGGAACAGGTTTGGGGCAAGGTTCAGGCTGCGCATCACCGATGAATCTCACAACGCGCTGACATGGGCGGCAGATTTTCTCAACCGGAAGTATCGATGAGCCCTGGCCGGGCCGAATATGATCCTGCTCAACTTTTCCCATCCCCTGACGCCGGAACAGCAGAGGCAACTTGAAGCGATGGTGGGCTGTCCTATCGTGCGCTCTATCGTCCGCATGCTCCACTTGGATGAACAGCAGCCGTTCGAGCCACAGGTGGCCGCTCTTGTGGACGGTGTCGAACTCTCGGCGGAGCAGTGGCAGACTGAGCCAATCCTGGTCGTCCTGCCGGCTCTTAACGTTGTCGCCGCCGCGCTGCTGGCCAACCTGCACGGGCGCATGGGCTATTTCCCCAGTGTGGTGCGCACGCGCGCGGTAGAGGGGGCCGCTCTCCGTCGTTTTGAGATCGCAGAGGTCCTGGACCTGCAGGCGGCGCGCGCGGCCGCCCGCCGCTCCAGGATCAACCACAGCTGACCGTTCCGATGCTGGTATCGATCGTGATCACCGTTGAAACCGACTGCGATCTCCTGCTGCCGCGCCAGTTGGGACGCGCCCACTATGCCGCGATCCTCAAGCGTCTGGGCAGCGTCGACGCCGGCCTGGCGGCGGCCGTTCACGACAGCCAAGGGGTCAAGCCTCTCACCTGCTCGGATCTTCTCAACGGCGCAAGCAATCGCGAGGGCACCCGTCTCAGGCGCGGCACACCATATTATCTGCGCGTCACCGGTCTGACCGAAGGAGTAAGCCATGCGCTTCTGGGGACGCTGGTTGACAGCGCACCGGAAGGGATCGAGCTGGACCACAGCGCGCTCAGCGTGACCGCTACCACTGCCAGCGGGGAGGAGCACGGCTGGGCCGGCTCGACTACGTATGAGGCGCTGGCCGCGCGCCTGATGCCGTCGCGCAGCACAACGGTTTCCCAGCAGCTGACGATGCAGTTTGCCAGCCCGACCTCCTTCAAACAGGGCGGCCGTCACATGCCACTGCCCTTGCCCGACCTCGTTTTCGGCAGCCTGGTCGACCGTTGGAACGCCTTCAGCCCCTTAGCGCTCAGTCCTGACGCGCGGCGCTTTGCGGCCGAGATGCTGGCGCTGACCCGCTACCGCCTGCAGAGCCGTCCCGTTGCGCACAAGGGCGGCGCTTTGCGCATCGGCGGTGTCGGCACAGCTTCCTATCGCGCGCTGGGTCGCGATCGCTACTGGCTGTCAGCGATAGAGATGCTGGCTGAATTCGCCCGCTACAGCGGCGTGGGGGTACAGACGACAACCGGCATGGGCCAGGCGCGGCGCCTGGAAGAGAGCTGAGGTGTTCAGATGCGTCATCCGCTTTATCTGGTCGAGCAGGGCAGCCGTCTTACCAAGCGGGGGAGGCGGCTTCAGGTTGTGAAAGAGGACACTGTTCTTGCCCACGCCGCCCTGGTGCAGGTGAGCCAGGTGATCATCTTTGGAAACATTTCGATTACCACGCCTGCCCTGCACCTCCTGCTGCAGGAGGGGATTGAGGTTGTGCTTTTGAGCCGGACAGGCCGATTTCGCGGCCGCTTAATCGGCGAGCAGAACGGCAACGGCGCACTGCGCGTGGCCCAACTCGGGCGCAGTCAGAACGAGGAGTTTGCGCTTGAGACGGCCCGCCGCTTCGTTAGCGGCAAATTGCATAACCTGCGCGTTTTTCTGCGGCGTTACGCGCGCCGCGCCGCTTCATCCGCCAACCGCTGGGAGCCGGCTCCCCTGACCGAGGCCGTCGCCGCCATTGGCGCAATGATCCCCCGCATCGATGCCTGTCATAGTGTCAACAGCCTTGCCGGCGTCGAAGGCAAGGCGACCGCGGCCTACTTCCGCGCGTGGAAGGAGCTGCTCAACCCGCCCTGGCTCTTCGAGAGACGCATTCGCCGTCCCCCGACCGATCCGGTCAATGTTCTTCTCAGCTTCGGCTACACCTTGCTGACGCAGAACATATGGGGGGCTGTTCTCACCGCGGGGCTGGACCCCTATGTGGGTTTTCTCCACCAGCTGAACTACAACCGGCCCAACCTTCCCCTGGACCTGATGGAGGAGTTCCGTCCGGTGATCGTCGACTCCGTCGTGCTGCGCTGCCTCAACAACAATATCCTCGCGCCCGAGCACTTCGCGCCCGGTCAGAGCGGAGAGAGGCCTCTCGTTCTCACCGATGAGGGTATCCGTCTGTTCATACGAGAGATGGAGGCGCGCTTGGACCGGGAGTTCAAGGATACGCATTCGGGCAAGCGCATGACGTATCGCCGCCTTTTCTTGAATCAGGTCTACCATCTCAGCCGTATTTTGACAGGCGCCGAAGAGGGGCCCTACCGTCCATTTCTGATCCGTTAGGAGGCCCCATGTTTGTTCTTGTGAGCTATGACGTGTCGGATGATGGCCGCCGTGGCAAGGTAGCCCGGGCATTGCAGGATTTCGGCGGCAAGCGCGTCCAGTTCTCGGTGTTCGAGTGTTATGTCACCGAGCGAAACCGGGCGCAACTGCAGGAGCGCCTGGCCAATATCATCGATCCAGAGGAGGACAGCGTACGCATCTACCGCTTGTGTGATCAATGCCGCGCAAACGTGCTGCTTTTCGGTCGCGCCGAACCAACTGAAGAGCCGGGCCTGCGCATTATCTGAACGGCTTTAGCGAACGCCCCCGTGCACTCCAGCCCTTGGACGGGGTGTTTGAAAGGGGGTGTTCGCTCGAGCGGGAAAGGAA
Source organism: Caldilineaceae bacterium (assembly GCA_965204525.1). Taxonomy (GTDB): domain Bacteria; phylum Chloroflexota; class Anaerolineae; order Caldilineales; family Caldilineaceae; genus Bin5. The sequence continues at coordinate 87,609 of CBDBER010000001.1, forward strand.
GGGAGATGGACGCAAAAACCGATGACTTGAGCCGCATTTTTAGGGACGAAAGCACCAATGGACTTGGCCTGGGCCTTCTTTGCTCCCGTTGGCGTCCCACCGAAATTCTGGCGTCAGAAGAGAACGAATCCTCGTGAGGGGATTGAAACTATTTCTTCCGGTGGTTACTTAACTGGGACTGTAACGCTCTGTCAGAAGAGAACGAATCCTCGTGAGGGGATTGAAACGCAGAGCTCCGATTTGCCGTGGCGGACGGGGATGGTGAGTCAGAAGAGAACGAATCCTCGTGAGGGGATTGAAACTTACCGATTGCCCCTGGTACGGAGCGGGCAGCCTTGAGTCAGAAGAGAACGAATCCTCGTGAGGGGATTGAAACGATAAGCCTGCACGTTCATTGTTGCCGTAGCCAAGGAATTCACGTCAGAAGAGAACGAATCCTCGTGAGGGGATTGAAACGTATCAGGCTCATCGTAGGTCCGCCCGGACTCCACTGCACGACCGTCAGAAGAGAACGAATCCTCGTGAGGGGATTGAAACTGATGTGGGCGGCGGCGTGGATCATGTTGGCGTTGTGGGTCAGAAGAGAACGAATCCTCGTGAGGGGATTGAAACCCAGCCGTAACCGCGACAATCCTCGTCGACCTGCACGTGTCAGAAGAGAACGAATCCTCGTGAGGGGATTGAAACGATGTCCTCGATTTGTTCCAGCGCATCCTGGAAAGTCAGAAGAGAACGAATCCTCGTGAGGGGATTGAAACCTATCGTGGTATGCGCGGAAGTAGTCGCCATTCTTGCTTGTCAGAAGAGAACGAATCCTCGTGAGGGGATTGAAACACTGACGGTGTCTGCTCTGTCTGCGGCGAGCAGCGCCGCCGGTCAGAAGAGAACGAATCCTCGTGAGGGGATTGAAACCGGGCGCGGAGTATGCGGCGGCGGGGAATCTGCAGCGTCAGAAGAGAACGAATCCTCGTGAGGGGATTGAAACTCTTGCCAATTGATCCCGCGTGGGGTACCGTTTCCGGCAGTGGTAGGTCAGAAGAGAACGAATCCTCGTGAGGGGATTGAAACCGAAGGGTTCGTTGCCGCAGTCGTAATCGGCTTCGTCTTCGAAAGCGTCAGAAGAGAACGAATCCTCGTGAGGGGATTGAAACTCTCTCTCATTCGCTGGCTCCGATGGCTGCGATCTGCGTCAGAAGAGAACGAATCCTCGTGAGGGGATTGAAACTGATAACGCTTGATCGCGTACCTTCCCGACCGCGTGTCAGAAGAGAACGAATCCTCGTGAGGGGATTGAAACCCTACCTCGCCGGCGTCGGTGAAGAGTTGATACACCGTGGCAAGTCAGAAGAGAACGAATCCTCGTGAGGGGATTGAAACCTGCTGCGCCTGATAGCCCTGTGTCCCACTCGTTCATTGGTCAGAAGAGAACGAATCCTCGTGAGGGGATTGAAACTCCCCACGCCGCGCCATGCACTTCACTCCACGGTTTCCGTCAGAAGAGAACGAATCCTCGTGAGGGGATTGAAACCCCGTTCTTCGTGACCTTAGCCGGTTCGGCCTTGTAGAGTCAGAAGAGAACGAATCCTCGTGAGGGGATTGAAACTCGCTAGCGGATACGAAACGGTTAACCGCGCGGTCTGTCAGAAGAGAACGAATCCTCGTGAGGGGATTGAAACGTATCGGTTTGGTATTGCGGGCTACCCTTAACGTCGGATATGGTCAGAAGAGAACGAATCCTCGTGAGGGGATTGAAACCTGCCGCCAGCCTTTAGCTGTAGCGTACTCTTGCATCCAGTACGCGTCAGAAGAGAACGAATCCTCGTGAGGGGATTGAAACTGTGAACCCGTCTTTGCTCTGGGTTACGTTCGTCACTGTCAGAAGAGAACGAATCCTCGTGAGGGGATTGACCCTGTCCTATCACGTCGGCGGTCGTTTTGTGCTTCCCCTCTGTTACAGTTACACGATTGGTGGTGGGGGCCGTCCCTCCGCGTTGACGTTTGATTGCTTTGTGGCGACCGATCGTGCTGCACTTGCCGGCGCGGTCTTGTTATTGGGCTGGCAAACGCGCGCGCCGCCGATTGTACCTAGCGGCAGTGGCCGATTCCTCTCCTGCGGTAGCTGAGGCGGGCGTGGCCGGCGCTAAGGACGGCAAGGTCTTCCTGTATCTGAACCTCTGAAAAGGGCGTTTGAAACGGCTTCTGCGGCGTCTTAGGCATCGAAAGCGGCGAAGTTGCCGATTATCGGCCGATTCAGGCTGGAATCGGAGCTGCGCCCTCGCGTCCGGCGTTCGCGGCGCACAGGCAGGCCGTGTGCCAAGTGCCCATTGGAGATTCTGACACGCACCGGTATATCGCCGCTTACCTGCACGGCAGCAGGAGCGTTTCTCCGAGTGGCTGCCATGGCGGCCATGATCGAACAGTGCTGCGGCGCAAGGCGCAACGTCCTGGAGCCGGCTGTTCTTGCGTCGCTTGACGGGGGTTGGTGGCTGTAGGAGCTGTGCGTTTTGGGGTCTTCTGAAAGTCGGTACGCGTTGCGGCTTTGGTCGTAACGGCGCCATGTGTCGGCGCCGAACGAAAAACTTCAGGAGAGGGGGATTTTCGGGGTGCAGGTATCGACCTCCGATCTCCCATACAGACCCGGCAAAGAGTTCACCTTTTTCGGTCTATCCCCGCGTGTGCGGGGGAACCCCGTAGGCAAAACGGCCGATAAGCCCAATTAACGCGTGTTTATGAAAGGTGACCCTTTTGTGGGTTTTGGCAGGTGGAGGTTTGGGCGATGCGCTCCACTCCGGTCAACGCGGGCGCGGCGGTCCTGGTCAACCTGCAGGCGGCCGCGCCCGGCTTGGTCAGGCCCTTCGACGCCGAACATTCGACCCGCTTCGAGGCCGCACTGGAGGCGCTCGCACCCAGCACACGCCGCACCTACGGCAGCGCGCTGACGGCCTGGGGACGCTGGGCCGCGCGGCAGGGCGTGCACGCGCTGACCGCGCCGCCGTTTGCGTTGCGCGCCTACCTGCAGGAACGGGCGTCGGACGGCGTCGGCATCTCGTCGCTGCGGCTGACGGTGGCTGCGCTGCGCAAGGTGCAGGCGCTCGTCGGTGTCGAGCCGACCGCGAACGACCAGGTTGTGACCGATACGATAAGCGGGCTGGCGCGGCAGGCTTCGGCCCCGCGGCAGGCGCACGCGCTGACTGCGGAGGCGCTGGCGGTTGTCACCGCGACCGCGTGCCAGCCGCGCGTGGGGCGGGGCGGCAAGCTGGAGCTGCCCAGGCAGGCGCGGCGTCGGGGGCTGGTCGATATTGCGCTGTGCCGGGTGCTGTCGGACGCGGGCCTGCGCCGCTCGGAGGCGGCTGCGCTTACGTGGGATGACGTTGTGCGCTGGGAGGACGGGTCGGGCCGGCTGACCGTGGGCCGGTCGAAGACGGAGGCGGAGGCGCGCACGGTCTACCTGACGCCGGCGTCGGTGGAGGCCCTGGGTACGATCCGGCCGGCGGACGCGAACGGGGCGAGTTCGGTGTTCGGGCTGTCGGCGGAGGCCGGGCGTGCGGCTAAGTGGTTGGCGTGATTACACCAGCCATGTTTCGGTACTCTCGGCTTTACGCCCTCTGGAATTCCTCCCAGTCCAGGTCCAATTGTCTGATTGCCGAGCGCAGAGTCCCGGTTTTCAGGTCCCGGCGGCCCCCAGTCGGGCAGCACAGCGTCTTTTTGCGTTCCTGGATTGAACCATCTTCTGTGAGAGCCTCCGCCTCGCCTTGGAATCTCGTAACACCCCAGGATCACCAGTTTGCGGGCGGCCTCCCTGTATCTCACGGGACGGAGACGATCGTTTCGACGGACAAGGGGCCGTTCGCATCTTCCAGATAGAGGCTCGACGGCAGTGGACGGCCTCTGTCCTGGTATATCTCCACAACCGCGCCAAAGGCGTCTTCCACGTTGGCCAAGGCCTCGGCCATGGTGTCGCCCTCAGTAATCAACTCCGGCAGTAGCGGCGAGGTGACGGTGTAGCCCCCTTCGGGCTGAGGCTCCAGCACCAGCGGTATTTTCGCTTTCATTACCCGGTTCAGTCTCCATCCATCTTATGAAAGGCGCAATCCTCAGACTGGGATTGTACGATTATAGATTCTTCATGTCGTGGTGTGCTGGCGGTGATATGGTGATGATACAGAAGTCCGGCGCGATCGTCAAAGCCTTCAATGGGGAGCAGTCTCCTCTGTTCGTCGATTTACGAGGGACGGGCAATTTTTCTTCAGCCACTCAAGTCCCATCTTAAGCCGGTCGACCTGTGGATGCACCTTGAGTTTTGCATAAAGAGAGCGGCAGACATCGTCAACGGCAATAAGATGGTCGGCCGACATCTCCTTGTCGGGAACGTATTTCCAATGATGCGCCTCGGTCGCCTGCGCCATACCGCATGCCTGGCAGATCCCCCCGGAACGGGCGCAAGCTTCCCGCGGGCGACTCGGTAGTTGGGGCCGTAAACCTGATCTGTCATGTACCGCGGATGCCGGAAACAACTCCCCCTTGTACTTGGCTTTCTGCGCGGGGCGAACCTCATCTGTCGACGCATGCCTGCCCCCAAATAGTACCACCCTGAAATGTCATTAGCATGTAATTAAGCGCTTCCTTTATGACAATATTGTGTTAATCTGATTGGAAACGGTACAATAGGGACGTTTGTGCCATGCGCGACTCCAATCAGGGTCCGGAGCCGGCCGCTGCGCCGGTGGGCAGAAAAGGAGTGGGAGATGAGACAACCCGATGCACTGGCACGAGAGAATGAAGCCTTGCGGGAGCGTCTGACCCGGCTGAGCAGGGCTAGCTTGCAAATCAACGAGAGCCTCGACTTCGACGTCGTTTTGCAAAGCGTCCTCGACTCGGCCTGCTCACTGACCGGCGCCCGGTGCGGCGTGCTCACGCTCCTCGACGAGACAGGCCAGGCCGAGGACTTTCTCTCCTCCGGCATAGCGCCCGAAGATGCCCAACGGCTGTGGGAGCTGCCCGATGCGTTGCGACTCTTCGAGTATCTCGGCAGTATTCCGGAACCGCTGCGCCTTCATGACCTGATCGGCCACATCCGATCTATGGGCCTTCCCGAGCCCCATCTACCTGCGGCGGTAAGTTCTCCGGCCGCCTTCCTAGCCGCGCCCATCCTTCACGGAGGAGAACGTGTCGGCAACATCTTTCTGGGCGTGACCGGCGACGAGCGGGAGTTCACCTCAGAAGATGAAGAGACCCTGGTCATGTTTGCATGCCAGGCCGCGCTCGTCATCGCCAACGCACGCAGATACCGAGACGAGCAGCAGGCCAGAAACAACCTGGAGACCTTGATCAACACTTCGCCGGTCGGTGTTGTCGTATTCGACGCAAAGGCCGGTGTCCCGCTATCGGTCAATCGAGAGGCGAAGCGGATCGCCAGCAACCTGCAGATGCCCGGCAGCTCAATGGAGCAGCTCCTTGAACTGATTACCATCCGCCGCGCGGACGGACGCGAGGTCTCCCTTGACGAGTTCCCCTTGGCGCAGGCACTGGGCATCGGCGAGACAGTACGCCTGGAGGAGATCGTTATGGCGGCCCCCGACGGCCGCAGCGTCAAAGTGCTACTCAACGCGACGCCCATCCTCACCGACGAAGGAGAGGTCGAATTTTTCGTCGTGACCCTTCAGGACATGACGCCATTGGAGGAACTGGAGCGGCTGCGCGCCGAGTTCCTAAGCATGGTAAGCCACGAGTTGCGCACGCCTCTGACATCCATCATGGGCTCGACAACCGCCCTTCTGGACGATGCCTACTCTCTGGACCCTGCTGAGATGCGCCAGTTCCATCTCATCATCTCCAAGCAAGCCGACCGCATGCGCGGTCTCATAAATGACTTGCTCGACATGGCACGCATCGAATCTGGCACGCTGTCGGTCTCCCCGGGACCGTCGGAAACGGCGGCCCTGGTTGACGAAGCCCGCATCATGTTTGTGAGCACAGGCCATCGCCACAACATTCAAGTCGACGTCGCACTGGACTTACCCCGCGTCATGGCGGACAGACGCCGAATCGTCCAGGTGCTCAGCAACTTGCTGACCAATGCCGCCAGACATTCGGATGAGCAGTCCACCATCAGGGTGGGCGCTGTACAGGAGCAGTTCCAGGTGGCAGTCTCAGTCGAAGACGAGGGCAAGGGCATACCCGCTGAGCGTCTGCCGCTTCTGTTCAGGAAGTTTTCTCCCATCGACGGAGAGGAAGAGCGAGGCGGCCTTGCTGAGTCGGGCCTCGGCCTTGCGATCTGCAGGGGGATCGTGGAGGCGCACGGGGGCCGAATCTGGGCCGAGAGCGAAGGCCTCGGCGAGGGCGCGCGCTTCATCTTCACCATTCCAATCGTCGAGAGAGAAGGTGTTGGAGGCGCTGTCGAAGCCGTAGCGTTCACTGCAGAAACCAAGGAGTCGACTAGAGAACGGAAGCGTATTCTGGTGGTGGACGACGATCCGCACGCGCTCAGATACATCCGCAACGCGCTTGCCAAATCAGGGTATGAGGCGGTAGTAACCGGGGAACCTGAGGATGTCGACCGCCTGATCGAGGAGGAGAAGCCCCATCTGGTCCTCTTGGACATGATGCTGCCGGGAGTCGACGGGGTCGAGTTGATGACGAATATCCTGAAAAAGGCGGAGCTGCCTGTTATCTTCCTCTCTGCCTACGGACAGGAGAATGTGATCGCCAAGGCATTCGATATGGGGGCCGCCGACTACGTGGTGAAACCCTTCGCACCCACAGAACTGGCGGCGAGGATCAGGGCTGCCCTGCGCAGGCACGCTGGAGGGATTCTGGTTATGCAGTCAGAGGCTTATCAGCTGGGAGACCTGGCCATCAACTATGCCGAACGCAGCGTCTCTGTAGCCGGGCGTCCGGTCGTGTTGACCGCCACTGAGTATACGTTGCTCTTTGAACTTTCGATCAATGCCGGCTTGGTTATGACCCACGGCCAGCTGTTGCGGCGCGTCTGGGGTGAGGGGAATTCCGGCGACGCGGGGCTGGTTCGCACGATCGTGAAACGGCTCCGCCACAAACTGGGCGACGACGCACACAGTCCCGAATACATCTTTACCGAACCGCGCGTCGGCTACCGCATGAAAAAGGGGGAGAGTCCGGAGCCGGCGGGTCGCTAAGCACCTAAATCGTTATGTACAAGTCCCTGTCCGGCCGCACTGCCGCAGCTAATCGAAATGACGACCAAGCGCTTCATCGATCCAGGCGCGGCAGAGGTCGGACATGGTCGTCTCCTGGGCCGCGGCCAGCTGCTTGAACTTGCGATGGGTGCTGTTGGGCAGAAGCACGACGAGACGGCGTACCTTCTCGGGGGGCGCCTCGGGGGCCGTCTCTTCCTCCGGCAGGCCGGTTGTGCCGTGCTCGATGTAGGACTCGACGTCCGCGGCCAACTCGGATTGCGGCCGGCGGAGGTTGAAGCGGGTCTCAGACATTGCGCAACTCCTTGATCAGATCGGCTATTTCATGGGCGGCCGAGCTGTGAGGGGCGTATTCTTGGATGCTCTGGGCCTGGAGCATCGACTCGGCAAAGGCCACTCGCTGTGTGATTTCGGTTCTCAGCACCGGCAGGGGCAGCTCGAGCATGCGCATCTCGCGACCGAGGATGGTGCCGGCGATCTTGCGGGAGATGACGAAGAAGGCGCGCAGGTCGGGACGATAGATGTGGGCTTCTTCCACCTGTCCAACGGTGCGGTCGGAGGCCCAGGCCGACAGAGCGGAGGGTTCGATGGGGATGATGACCAGATCGGCAGCGATGATGCAGGAGCGGGTGATAGCGTCGTCGCGGGGTGTCCCGTCGATGACGATCCAGTCGTAGTGTTCTCTCTGCCGCTCGACCTCCTTGTGCAGGTTTTTGCGCGGCGCGGCGAAGACGGAGAAGGGCTGGTCTTCGCGCAGAGAGGACCAGACGTTGGCGGAGGCTTGCTGGTCGGCGTCGATGAGAAGGACGCGCTGGTCTGCCTGCGCGAGGCCGTAGGCGACGTTGAGGGAAAGGGTGGTCTTGCCGGTGCCTCCTTTCTGGTTGAGAAAAGCGAGTACGGTCATTGTCGGATGCTCCAGAGGAACTCAATGCTGTCTTAGTAGCAGCCTTATGATGACTACACGAAATGGAAGTTTGTCAAAACACTCAACAGCAATAGGTCAGCAAGAGTTGGTTGCGGTGGTCCCCGGGATAAGATCAGGGCCTGTATCCTCCTGCAATTGCAGCATGTATTAACATATGATAACAGATGAATATGTACATGGGAAAGTGTCCTCCCGACCGGGCCCGCATGCGCACGAAAGGCCCTTCCGGCGAGACCTGGCGAGCCGGGAAAAGGGCCGAAGCGCGCCGCGACCCCGGCGGTTCTGCGTGCGGCCTTGTGCCCATCGCGCGGCGCGTCTGCGCGCGGCATTGCCGCGCGCAGACAGACCCGCACAGACGCATACGTGGAACAAGGAGGAAGCCGGCGACGGAAATGACCTGCCCCCGATGTATGTACTACCTGTTATGTTCGTCCGACAAGCACGGGGACAGGGTTTCGCCCGGATATGCTGGAGAAAGCGAGCCATCAAAGCTTACCAATCACAGAAACCCAAGCCATCCTTACACAGCCATTGTCGAGGCTGCCGGGGATCGTATTCTCCTGGATGGCGCAGACGGTGCACGGAAAAATCTGTTCGCGCTACAGATCCGGGCGGGGAGCAGATTTTTTGCTTTTGCGCCTTTTTCGGCCACAGTTAATTTGATGGCCCGATACAGGTACGCTCGGAATATTGCTATGAACTCTGCACGTCAAAGCGGTCGGCCGAGTTGCGTCGACCTTCACTGAAGCAGGCTCCAGGAGGAGGAAAATGTGTAAGCGTCTGAATCTGAGTAGATTGGCAGCCGTACTGGCGGCCGCCGCCTTTTTTGTGTCCGGCTGCTATCACCATTTGCCGTTTCATCCAAAGATGGATGGTTCGGTCATCATGCCGTGCCGGCAGGTTTCCAAGGCGGACCGTGCGGGCTACACGGTGGCGATGGTGGAGAGAGCGATGCGACTGTACGACGCCCAGGGGCGGGAGGCGACGGTGGAATACTACAATTCGCCGGAGAGCGTGGACGGCGAGTGGTATGTGTTCATCTTTGATGAGAACGAGAAGCTGATCGCCCTTGCGGTAAACCCGGATACGCTGGGTGAGGAGTTGCGGGGCGACGTAGGGGTGGATTTCACCGGCTACCGGCACGGCGAAGCGATAGCCGGCGCCACCGAGGAAGGGATGTGGGTCGATTATTTCTTCCTCAATCCTGTCACCGGCAACCAGGAGTGGAAACATTCCTGGGTGGTACGGCACGATGGTCTGATTTTCGGTTCCGGCTGGTATCAGAATTTGCCAGTATGGACGCAGGGGGAACTTGGGGAATAGGGGTAGCGATGTTGGCTCCGGTACGGTTAGTACTTTGCAACAGGGTAGAACATGCAGCCTGCTGAGCAGGATCTTCAGAATGCACCGGCTGTGCTTGTCCTGTCGAGGCCGGTCAACCTGAGCCGGTTCAAACAACAAACTTGCGTTCTGTTCTGAATCCCCTTTCCCTCTGGTGAGAGCGGATCTTTGCAATAGGGTAGAACATGCAGATCGACATGGCATAGCGGACCGGGCGTCCAAGATAGGTTGAACCTGCTGGCTTGAGCGGAGTTCGGGAGCATTCCGATCAGGCTCGGCGCGACCAGCTGTCGTAAACTCTGAGCACTCTCATGCCTTATGTTCCGGTTCTCTTTCCTCTCTGGTGCGATTGACATTTTGCAACAGGGTAGAACATGCAACCTGCCAGGCAGGATTGCAAGAATACCTCGGTAGCGGTTACCTGATCCGTACTCGATGTAATCGCCCTTCTCCAGGGTTGTCATCCCGATCCGTTTTCACCCAGAGACTCGCTTATGTTCCAGCGCGTCTCTCCCTCTGGTAAGACGGGCATTCTGCAACAGGGTAGAACATGAACCCGGCGGGTTAGGTTTTTGAGGTTACGCCGACTGCAAGGCCAAAGAGGCGTGGGTCAATGCCGCCAGCGATCTACGCGCCTGCCACGACGGCAAGAGCGAAAGGCGCGCCTGATGGCCGCAGACGGCCCGTTGCCGATCGGACCACATACAAGCAAGCGGCAGATTTACCGCTTGCCCGGTTTAACAAAAGGGAACCACAGTTATCAGGGACGATGGCGAGATTGACGGTTTTTCCGGCAACGTTGCGCTCCAAGCGCAACAACGTTGCCGGTAGGAACAGCAACTCTGTTGCTACTGTTCCTACTGTTCTGGCCTTCTTGTTCCAGCCTATTTTTTTCTCTGGTAGAGGGGGCATTTTGCAACAGGGTAGAACATGTCTTGCAACAGGGTAGACCGTAAAGTGCAACAGGGTAGACCGTAAAGTGCAACAGGGTAGAACATGCAATCAGGCGGACCATGCCTCCAGGATACGCCATCCACGTTTGCCAGTGCCGGGTTCAATGGCGTCCCGTTCGATCACGATACGGCCGTTTTTTTCCAATGATGTCAACAGTCGATCTGTCGCGGACTGTTCGTTTCTGATCTGACTCGTGTGCTTGTCGCCGATTATGCCGTAGGCGAGTCGGTGGCGTTCAGCACGCGTCAGTACGCGGACCTTGCTGGCTTGGGGGTGTCGTTCCTGGCGTCCGGTCAACACAGCCTGCGCGTGGTCCCAGCGCGTTGACGGCTTGCCGTTACGCTCAGCTTTCACATTGTCTTTCGTGTCTACGATATGACCCTGGTCATTGCGCAGGACTTCGGGCCGCGTGGCGTGGATACGGTATCCGCCGTTGCGCCGTTTGGCCTCATCCCACAGATAGGCCAGGCCCAACTCCAGGTCGAAGGCCGGGTCGCTTACGGTGCCGGCTTCGATCAGGCTGGGCTTGTCGACAGCCGGGCCGTGGTCCGAGCCGATGGGGAGCTCGATCTGGACAATCACAATGGAGTCCAGGTTATCGAAAGAGGGATAGCCGCGCACGATGGTCGGGCGCCAATGGTAACTGTCGGGCATCACGACTTCGGCAAGGTTGATGGCTTGCAACGCAGAGTAGAGCGAATGGGCGTGTTTGCCAGGGCGGTAACTGGAAACTTCCCAGCGGCGGCCGTTGACGATTTTGGAACGGGCGGGCCAGAGCAGATCGCGGAGCTCCTTCAACGACGGTCGCCACTCATAGCGGCCGCCTGGTCGTCGTTGATCGAGGGGCATCGACAGGAGTGAGAAGATAAGCAGACGTTTGTCCAGGCGTGCGCCGCGCCCTGGCTGCAGGCCGCGGAAGCCGGCGGCGTTTGCCAGCAGAAGCGGCGTAACTGGAATGTCCTCCTCGGTCAGAAGGTCGGCGAAGAGCGGTAGCTGGGCCTGGGGGCTTTCCACGCGTCCAAGAGACGGGTCTCCGTTGTCGAGGGTAAATGCGAGTTGCGCGGGCACGGTCGCCGGCTGCTGGGTGAAGAGTCCGCTGGGCATGATGCCGTTCTTGCGGGGCCGTCCGTTCTTTTCCAGGTCTGGTCTGATCTGTTCCGGGCGCTGGAGCCATGCTTCGATCAGGGGGGCGACGGGGTGTTTCAGGAAGGCCTTTCGGCCTACGGCCAACCAGATCATGTGGAGGGCTTCCAGGCCTTCAGGCACCAGCTCTTCCAGTCTTACAGGGACACTGCTCGAGGAAGCAGGAGGCCCCTCTTCGGTCTGTTCTTCCCGGAGGGTCATCAAAGTAAGTTTTTCCGGCGTTCTCCTGACGACGGTCAGAAGAGTTTGCTGCGCCCACAACAGATCCACGACTTGGTCTAAGCCTATGGAGGATCTCTTCAGTTCGGCGACGAGCGCCTTTTTGCCGCCATCCTGGTCCAGCGCTTCAAGCAGCGCTTCGGCCCGGGCGATGAACTCTTCCACACTTTCTTTCAACCAGTGTTCTGACCTGTCCAGCGCGCCAGCCAGGCCTGCAATCTGGCAGTCTCCGCCGCCGGCCGCATCTACGTATTCAGTCCACCACTGATTGAAGTTCATCCTTTCATCATCCTCCCAGTTTCTGCAGCCTGTTTTCGTCGCGAGGAGCGTCCGTTGCTGTTGCGGCTGGTTGCGCCTTTCCTGTTCCGTTACGGCTGTTCGGGTCGGCCCCCGGGGCGGGTGGGCTGTTCTGCGCTGCGCTGTCCGTTGTCGGTCTGGCAATCGCTTCCCAGCGGCCGCCTTTTGCGCGGGCGAGATAGACGCCTTGCTCCGGCTTTTCGCCGTAATTCACCTTCTCGCAGGTCAGGACGGGAACGCTTGCGCGCATATCGGGCTGATTGCTCTTCGGCTTCTCCCCGATCTTCTCATATCCGAGATGCCAGCGGGTGCGAACCGCATTGTGCCAGGCGGTAGAGCCTGAGAACTCACCGGCCTTGTTGGTGTGGGCGATAAAGAAGGTCGCACAGTCTCGAGACCGCCCCCATTCGTCCCAGGAGCGCAGAAATTCGTGGACCGAGCCGCGCTCGTTCTCGTTGCTGGCATAGCAGGCCGCCAGACTGTCGATCACCACCAGCTGTGCACCGTGGTCCTCGGCCACCTTGCGCACCGCCTCTCCCGCCGGCAGGAGCTCGTTGCGCCGGTTGGTCAGTTCACCTTCCGGCGTACCCCAACACGGACCGAGGCCCAGGCCAACCATGTCCAGCACCTGCAGATTCGGCATGTCGACCGGCAACGTCCAATTGCGCCAGTCGCCGTCGCGGGCGCCCGTTCCGCCGAAGCGGATGGCCGAGAGTCGATAGAAGACGTCCGGCATCTCGTCTTCATAGGTTGCGAACAGGACCGGTGCGCCGTGTTGGAACTCATGCCCGATAGCCGGAACGCCCACGTCCTTGCTCTCCCTGCTGTGGAGCCAACCTTTCGACCCCAAAGCGGGCGGACGGGCGAGGCCTGCGCAGAGCGCCAGCGCCAGCCAGGTCTTGCCGACACCGCCGTCGGCGAACAGGATTGCGGGGCGGCCTGACGGCAACCAGTTTTCGAGGATGAAGGGGCGCGAAACGCGCAGGTCCTCCGGCTTCCAGTTGCTGATCAGGGCTTTGTCTGGAATGGTGATCTGCTGGCCGATCAGCTTCCTGACTTCTGCCGCGGCCTGCTCCTGGAGAGCTGCCGCTTCTGAGCGCAGTCCTGCGGCGATGTCGGCGCCGGTATGCGCCGGAGTGGTGTGGTCGCTATTGGTGGTGAGCGCTTCTTGAAGAGTGGCCCTGGCGTCGGGATCGTTCTTGCCGTCTGCTATCGCCGCGCGCAGGGCGTCGTATGCCGCGGCTACGGGATCGGGCTGAACGTGTTCGGACTCGGCTTCGATCTGCGTCCGTCCGTTGCGTCTTTCATGCATACTCAAGCTCTCATTTCCGTAGTGGGGCCGATGCCGGGTCGTGGCCGGCCGGCAGCTTCTTGATGGTAACCTTGTAGCCCAGGTCGGCCCAGCGCTGCCCCGCCGCATATGCCGGCTGTGCGCCTGCTTCGTCGGCGTCGGGCCAGAGGGTAATCGAGTTGAAGTGGCCGGGTTGGATGCGGCCGTAGCCGGTGCCGGCGCAGACGGCGACAAGCGCGGGCTCGTCGGCGTAGCGCAGGATGCGCAGGCCGTCGGCCAGGCCCTCGCAGATGTGCAGCTCGTAGGCTGCGACCTGGCGCTGTCCGCGCCAGAGGAGGCCGTAGGCTGGGCCTGTGCCGTATGTGTGTTTGTCCGTCTTGTCCGGCCAGTGGCGGGCCTTGCGGCCGGCGCTGTCGACGGCGACCAGCTGCACCTTGCGGGGGGGTGCGGCCGGGTCGTCGAGGGGGCGCATGGCCATCAGCAGCGCGCCGGCTGCGGCGCTGGCGGGTAGGCCGCGGGGGAACCCGGGGTGGGTGCAGGCGAGCCAGCGCACCGATTCGGGGAGGGGCTCGCCGGCGGGCCACAGGCCGCGTTCCAGCAGCCAGTGCGCGACCGGATGGTTGGGGGCCGGTCCTGTGGTGGATGGCTGCGCGGCGGCCCACAGTGCGGCGGCGTAGGCGTTCGTATCTTTGCCCTGGAGCGGCCCTGAGCGGCTCTGAGCGTTGTTTTGCGCGTTTTTGGGGGTGAAGTGCCTATTTGCAGGTCTGGGGCCGTTCTGGGCGCTCCTGGCGCCGTGCAGCGGCACTGTGTTTGCGCCCGGGGGCGGCTGGCCGGCGCGGAAGGCGGCGAAACAGGCGTCGCAGCGACAGAGCCAGAGGCCGGTCGCCTGCTGCAGGGCGTGGCGGATGGCGGTGGCATCGCAGTTGTGGCTGTGGCAATAGACGCGCAGCGGGGATTCGCCCGGGCGTTCGCCGTCGCGGAAGGAGAGGGCGCTCCTGTTGTCGCCGCCGTGGCAGAGCGCGGTCGAGGTGCGGTACCAGCCGCCGGCAATGGAATGGGGGTAGGGCAGCCTGGCGGCCACGTCGACGGCTGTGGCAATCGGGATGCGGTTCGTGTGTATGCGCATGTGTGTTACTATAGAGGGCGAGATCGCCCAGATCTCTAGTGCTGATTGGGCCCCGCTCCGGCTGTCCCCCGGAGCGGGGTCTTTACTTTAGCTTTTCTGCCGCAGATCAGGGTCAACTTCAGCCGGGTGATGCCTGGGTGACTATCCTTTGCTCACCTGTTCCTCGACCCGTGCGGCCGCATGCAGCAGCGCATCTCTCACGAAATCGGAAAACCGTTTCTCGCTCGCTTCTGCGGCGGCGATGAGCCGGCGCTTTTCGTTGGCGGTTACGCCGACCGAGATCTGGGCCGTCTTTCTGTAGTCGGCAGACTGTCTAACTCTTGGATTTTGCAGGAGTTTTGGATTGTGTGTGGCAGTTTCGTTTTGCATCAACGTTCTCCCTCCAGAGTATCTGCATTCGCTGTACGTTGTGCGTGATCGTCTGATAAAGGATCAATAGCATAGATCGGGCAGGCGATCAAGTGCCAATTCTGATTGGGATTCCATGTAGTATGTGCCAATATCGCCAGGGCCGGCAAAGCGTATGGCTCCAGGGGGTGCAAGGGGAAAGCGGCCATCGTAGTGATGGAGGCGCGGCAATTGCTGCGCTCTATGGCAAGTTGACATATTATTGCCACAATAGACGCCTCAATTTACATGCAAATGACATTCCGGGGTGGTATGATATAAAGTTAGCGGTGTGCAGCGCTCTATGATGGCATCATCGCACAAAAGAGGCCGGACGCTGCGCGAACAGCACCGGCAGGAGTCAGGAGGTGGAGGTTTGCGTGACTGTCCCACAGTCGTAGCAGATCCCGCATTTTCGATCCGATAACCGGCCTGGCCAGCCCCCTGTGCGCGCAAGCGTTCCATCCCGGGGATTGCCTACAACTGCGCATTCGCGACAACTCTGTTCCTGTGGAACGGGGGGCGGCCAGGTTCTATCAACAGGAGGAAGAGCTTTGGCACAGTTTCCCGGCAGCGGCCACGCATGGCAGCGGGTCCAGATTGCCTCCGACTATGCCGGCGACGACGGCAGCATCGAGTGGCTCGAAGTCTGCATCTACTGCTACGCCGAGCGCCGCATGGCCAAACGCCCCGACGGCCAGGTCCGCGTCATACGGACCGACCCGGACCCCCTGCCCCGGCCTTGCATAAGAGACAGTCGGAAATCCGCCATCGTGCGGGGCAACTCCATTTGACAGCCACGACCGCGGCCGGCAAGGAGAGTGCAGTTGAAATGAACGAACCGATACCTGAATCTTCTGACGCGGAGCACCGGCGGCTCGCCCAAAAGCTGCGCATTATGCTCGAGCACGCGCCGGCCGGCAGGATGAGCACCATACACCATCTGTTCGGCATCCGCTTCGCCCGCGAGCTGAGAGGCATGAAGATCTACGAGCTCGACTACATCGCCGACATGGCGGGAAGCAGCCCCAGCATGGGCGTCGAAATCAGCAAGGGGCGCAACCTGGCGCCCTTCGTCGAGATCAAGGCGGCCGCGAGGGCGCCATCGTGACGTGGTTCGAGATATTCCTGTTGCTGCTATCGGTGGCCGCCGCCTTTGCCATCTTCGGGCTGGTGGAATGGCTGAAATCGCGCGGCCGCGGCGGCAGGCTGGGAGGACGGTAGGCGCTGTCCGCTGGCAGAAAATGGGCGCGGCGGGAGATCTCGTCCCAAGTTTTCGGGGTAGAGGGGCTTGAGGTCGGGACGGACGGGCACGGGCGGGTTCCTGTCGGGTTATGGAGGCGGTGGAATTAAGGCGGTCACGCCATCGTCCTCGTCTAAAAGCAGGGCCAGGTCGATGCGCTCAGCGAACTCGTCGTCTTCGAGATAGCGGTCTCTCCAGCTGTTGACGGTGCCGCGCGGGACGCCGAGCCGTCGGACGGCCTCCGCAGCGTTGCCGCTTTCGCTGAGCGTCTGCAACGCTGCGGCCATGGCGCGGTCGCTGTAGACGCGGCGGCGCGCCGCTCCTCTAAAGTGAACTCTTCTCGCAGGCATTCAATCGCTGTCTCCTTGTGGTGGTTTGCTCTGGATTCAGCTGCTGGCCTTGATCCACTCCGTGCCCCCTTTGAAGTCGCAGCCGCGCCAGCCTTCGAGGGCGTAGTAGGCTTCGCCGTTGTGCCAAACCTCGAAAACAAGGTAAGTGAGGCCGGATTCGGGGCCGTGGCGGACGTGGCGCGGTTTATGGCCAACATCGTTTTCCCTCCGCAGAACATTAGTTTGCATTGTGCCCGACAATGGTGTAACATATACGTTAAAAGGTAGCAACGCAACCGAATCGCGCTGTGAAGCCTCTGTACTCTACG
Organism: Caldilineaceae bacterium; assembly: GCA_965204525.1. Taxonomy (GTDB): domain Bacteria; phylum Chloroflexota; class Anaerolineae; order Caldilineales; family Caldilineaceae; genus Bin5. The sequence goes on from CBDBER010000001.1 coordinate 104,365, forward strand.
TGATTGCGTTTCAACCACCCTATCTGTCCGTATGGCTGTCCAATCATCCTTTGCCAAAATAATAGAGAAGTGGTGGAATTCTTTTCCTCCAAGATTGAAGTCACGCGGCAACGTAGCGGGTGGCCTGGTCTTACTTGAGAACCTTCGCGAAAACTTCGACCTGGACATTGAGATGCATAAAGCGTCGGGCAGCGATCAACTCAGAAACGCTAGTCGCCACAATGTTCAGAGGATTTTGGCGCGCTTTGGTGAGGAAAGGATTTTGCTCCAAGAAGGAGGTCGGACCAATCGCGGTCTGATGAAAAATCTCCAGCCGCTGTTGCAGGCGCTAGCTCAGGCGGAATTGGGGAACATGCCCCTAAAGGACAGGGAGTCAGAGATTCAGAGTATGCAGTTATTTCTCGCGAACAGAGCAAGAGACATATTCAACGCAGAGAAGATTTCGTTCAATTACAAACTGGGGATGACGTCCCATGAGACCGTAGGGGTCATTTTGGATTCTGCTCGTAAGCGCCATAAGACTGGTGAGGTCGCGGAATACTTGGTAGGGGCCAAGCTGGCGCTCCGTTTCCCCAGCTATGATATAAGAAATTCCGCCGCCAGCGTCGCCGATCGTCAGACGGAGCACCAAGGGGACTTTCAGATTAATGATTGCGTATTTCATGTATCCGTAGCGCCGAACAGAGGTCATTTCGACAAATGTAAACATAATCTTGCTGACGGATTCAGGGTGTTTCTCCTGGTCCCTGACGAGTCACTGGCTGGATCAAGATATAGCGCTCTACAAGATACAGATGGCCAAGTATCTGTCGAATCAATAGAATCATTTGTTTCACAAAACATTGAGGAACTTTCCGAATTCGCTGGGGAAAAGGTCGTCTGCAACATAAGGCGGCTTCTGGACAAATACAACGAAAGAGTAGCCGAAATTGAGACCGATCTGTCTCTTCAGATCAGGATCCCTAAAGCGCTGGAGCAATAGATGAACGGTTCTTCCGCTACATCAAACGCAACGCCGGTAACCTCCAAACCATTAGGGCTGCCCTTTACTTTTGTGGAGTATTTCGCGGGCATCGGACTGTTTCGAATGGGGCTTGAGCAAGCGGGATGGCAAGTCGTCCATGCCAACGACTGGAGCGTCGAACGAGCGCAAATGTACAATGGATTCTTTGGCGAAAGTTACCCGGTGAAAGACGTCTTTGCGCTGACTGCCGAAGAAATACCCAAGGCGACATTGGCGACATGCTCCTTCCCTTGTATTGACTTGTCCCTGGCTGGAAAAAGGGAAGGCATCAATGGACAACACTCGGGGGCTTTCTGGGGATTCCATGATCTTCTGAAAAAGCAGGGAGAAAAGGCACCGCGCATAGTTCTATTGGAAAACGTAACCGGATGGCTTTATTCCAATGGCGGTAATGACTTCTGCATGACAGCGAAGTCTCTCAATGAACTTGGTTATGCTTGTGATGTGATCTTGTTAGACGCTCGTTCCTTTGTCCCACAAAGTCGCCCACGACTCTTCATGGTTGGAGTTAGATCCGCTGATCTAGTGGACGAATCCCCGTATTTCACCTCTAGGTCTAAGAGACTGATGCCCCCGCGGCTAAAATCGCTAATGCTGGAGAACGATGACATTCAGTGGGCGCGATTAGATATCCCGGAACCGCCGCCCTATATGAGCAATGGATTTTCGGATCGCGTTGTCGAAAAGCTTTCAGATAGAGACTCGCGATGGTGGCCTGAACAGAAGGTCGAAAAACATCTGGCCATGATGTCGCCATCGCACCTGGAATTGGTGAAAAGCCTGGCTTGTCGTCAAAAGGAAAGCTTTAGGACGTTTTTCCGGCGCCGTCGGGCGCATGGCCAGAGAGCGGAGGTGCGGTCTGATGACATTGCGGGTTGTCTGCGTACAGCCGTAGGTGGGAGTGGCAAGCAATTCCTTGTTTCCGCGGGAGACGGAAATATCCGAATGAGAACTCTTACGCCGCGAGAGTACGCCCGCTTGCAGGGTGTGCCTGATTCGTTTCCCATCATCGCGAACTCGGAAAGGCAATCTCTTAGCGCTTTTGGCGATGCCGTATGTGTCCCTGTTGTCGACTGGATAGCGACACAGGTGCTGCGCCCCTTGGCAGAAAGTCTACCGACAGATCCTGATGACGTACAGGCCGTCGAACCATTCCCTACATGGCAAGTTGTTTGGAAGAGTTCGTAGATTCGCCAAAGCAATCAGTTTGGTTAGCCTCTCTTGGGGCCAGAGCTGACAATGGTTGACAAGGTGGCGCCAGAGGTTCGAAGTCGAATAATGGCGCAAGTCAAATCAAAGGACATGAAGCCTGAAATGCAGGTGCGCCGACTGCTTCATGGCTTGGGGTATCGTTATCGTCTGCATAGGACTGACCTGCCAGGAAAGCCTGACTTGGTGTTCCAGGGGCGACGCAAAATTATATTTGTAAACGGCTGCTTTTGGCACTTCCATCCTGGCTGCTGTCGCGTACGAATTCCTGCAACCAACCAGGTCTACTGGCTAGCTAAACTGAAGCGCAACAGGGCAAGAGACGAACGCAACTTAAAGATGCTCAGACATAACGGTTGGAAGGTGTTGACGGTTTGGGAGTGCCAATTGAGGGATCTGCGCAAGACTACAGAACGGTTAATCGCTTTTCTTGATGAATGATGTGGTGGGTCCCCTTTTTCCCCGTTACAGCGATAAGATCGCCTAAACTGATAGCCGCACGATGCCCCCGCGCTCATGGCCACTCTGCAAACTCCGGCTTCACGTTGACGTATTGCGCCAGGCTGCGCCCCTTGCCGATCTCTCGCCCCATGCTGGCCCTGCTGCCGGTGCCACAGCAATCTGCTCCAGTTCATAGAGCTTCATGCCGCGCAGTTGGCCGGCGCAGACAATGCCGAAGAGGTGGTGGATGGTGTTCGTACTGCCCACCGGCGCCAACTCTAGCATGGTCCGTAGTTTCGTGGCCAGGCAGAGATGGCGCGCGTCGGTGCGTTCAGTCATCGGCTTCCTCTCCCATGTAAGCCCGGCCGCCCCCGGTCCACATGTTGCGGCTGGCCCAATTGTAGGTGGTCATGGGGTGCTTATCTCACGCTATTCTGCGTCTTACTGCTTCCTCGATAACGTCCACAGCATCTAGAATGTCCCCGTCCTTTATGCGATCATCAGAATCTCCAGTTACCGTTATCTCATTGTGACATTCTCCATCTGCGTTGAACGTAACAGTCACATTCACTTCAATATCTTGTAATGTGACTTGCTGTCTCAACGGAGTTGCAGCGGTCATGCGATCTATATCTTCCATTCTGGCTGGCATTTCATTGAGAAGACGAATAAAGCTTTTGACATCTTCTCTAGCAAGGAATTCTTCAATGGCTTTGGCATTCTTTTGCATAGAAGAATGTAGCGCCTTGGCTTCGTCGCTGGCGGCAATCCGCTTGGCCATGCCATCGAATCCTTTTGCTGCGGAGACAAGTAGCTCCATTAAATCGCGCAATGTTGCTTGCTCGTTGTTGGCTACTTCTCCGTTCTCTACCTCGTTGCCTAACTTGCTGTTCATTCTGCGTCTCCTGTGTATGTATTCTGCCGGTTCTGGCTTGCGGTCGTGCAGGAACTTGCGGTTTGTGAAGTTTGGGGGCGGTCATGGGCAATTACAGCACGCGTTCACATTACGGGGGTAATCACAACAATGGGCTGGAATATGCTTAAAATGTCTGCGATTCTGAGTTGTGCTCGAAATTCTAACCCTTAATCCACAGTAAATGCAAAAATAAGGTGTTTGTGTCACCGCATCGCAGACATAAACAAGGTCGGGAATTTGCCGTGAATCTAGGAAGTCCTCAAGGTAAACAGTTCGATTGTCATCTCCTCTCTCTTCACAAACCCTTCTTCTTTCTGCTAGTGCGATCGGTTCGCTTTGCTCTTGGTCAACCTCTCGTTCAAACGCGTAGATCATAGCGCTCCTCCTGGGTGCGTCGTGTAAGGATTGTCGCTGGTTTACATGATGCGACTGGACCTGTTGGGAGTAGGCATGGACAATCAAAATACCTGATTGGATTGAAGCTGTCTACCCTTCTGTCAGTTTCAAATCAGTTCGACGATATCTAGACCGTCCATCCAAGTGATGACAACGATCCGCGACCAGGGGGCTGTGCTGTCCAACCGTTCTCGAATCTGTTGCCAATCATCTTGGTGGGAGCTCGGCGACGTCACGGCAGAAGTGTCCACCAAGACAAGCCACCATTCACTGTATTCGCAAATTTTCCACTTTATTTTCTTCGTTTTTTCGTCAATGCAACGGTTTATATTTTCAATCGCATCATTAACCACCTGACCGCTCTCGGGCGGTATATGTGCAACGTGCGTCAGCACAAACTTGCCAGCGTTTGAAGGTGAGGCGGCAGCAAATCTTACCGATATACCACACGCCAAATCCGTCTGCCAATGCACTGGGCTCCCCGCCGACTGCAAGGCTTCATTGAGAAGAGATATATACTCTTCCGCGGCTTTCTCGACTTGGAATTTGATGTGGCGTGTTTTCGGCATGCAATCCCGATACAAATCACACCAGACATAGACCCCGTATTCATCGGGTACTCCCGCCACCTCATCGAGGGCGCTACGGATCGCTCGTTTAAGAGGGTATTCTAAATCCCCTACGTCTTTCTCCGATCTGCTGGTGCTAGGACGTAGATTTAGTCGCCGCACCTCGACACCGATACATCCATCAACGACAAAGTCCGGCGGGTCTTTACAGTCTTCTGATAGATCGTAAATGTCAGTGTAACCCTCACATTCAAGCCAGAACCTCGCCCTTGCTTCTTCATAATTCTTGGACATCTCTTTCCTCATCCTCCCCGAGCGCCGCGTCAATCCGCCCGGCAAACTCATCATCCCGCAATTAGCGGTTCGCCCACGCGCGGATCGTCCCCCGTGGAATATCCAGCCTGGCACCCAGGCGCGTCATATTCCCCTCCTGCTCCGGCAGGCTCAGCACATACGCTATCCTGGCATAGCTGTACCGCCGCGAACGCGCCCTCTTTCTCAGCTTCAATTTTCGCATCTTCACCTCACGCAGGCCTGGCCGGCCCCCGTCCCCGCGCTCATGTCCACTCTGCAAACTCCGGCTTCACGTTGACGTATTGCGCCAGGCTGCGCCCCTTGCCGATCTCACGCCCCATGCTGGCCCTGCTGCCGGCGTCCACAGCAATCTGCTCCAGTTCATAGAGCTTCATGCCGCGCAGTTGGCCGGCGCAGACAATGCCGAAGAGATGGTGGATGGTGCCCGTACTGCCCACCGGCGCCAGCTCTAGCATGGTCCGTAGTTTCGCGGTTAGGTCGAGATGGCGCGCGTCGGTGCGTTCAGTCATCGTCCTCCTCTCCCATGAAAGCCCGGCCGCCCCGCGTTCCGCAGGGTGGAATGGAGATCTGATACCGGGACACCCGGGTTGGACGCTTGCGCGCACAGGGGGCTGGCCGGGCGCCGTCTCACGCTTCGTGTCCTTCTTCCTTCTATTGCGCGGCAGCGGGTCTTGCCCACGCATCTATCTGGTCTGCTCCTCCGTTTCGGGGCGGGCTGTTATGCCGGCGCTGCCGCTCCTGTTTGCGACGGAGGCGCCGGGGAGATGATCCAGATGCGCGTCCTTCTACCTTGACAGAGCGTAGTCTTCCAATAATACAGCATCAAAGTGTCTTTTTCGCGGCAAATACCAGTATTATTATGACAAAACGATGTCAATGTGCCGAAAACAGGAGCATTGGGCTATTCTGGTTCTACGCGTTTCAGATTCAGTGGCCGGTGGTCAGTGGCCGGTGGTCAGTGGTCAGTGGCCGGGAGCTTGGAGGTGTGTGAAATGTACAACCTGAAGGGGACCTTTGTATGCAGCCGGGCGGCGGCGAGATCAAGAGATTGACCGTCTGCTAACGGTCAGGTCAGTTCAGGTTTTTTGTGTCAGTATCATGGCAGGACGGAACAGACCCGGCGTGGGCAGCGTCTCCAATGTAGACCCGGAAACCGATTTGTTCATGCAGAAGGGGAAACAAAGGAGACAGTATCATGACGAAGGTCCGTCTTTTCGCCGCCCTCGCAGTCCTCATCGCCGGCCTCGCAACCCCGGCGGCCGTTTTCGCCGGCGATTGGTGTATTTTTGACGATGGCACACACGTCCACGTCGCTTGCAGCGATTACACAGACGATCAGTATAACAACCGCCACCGCCACAACGACGGCGGCGGCCACGGCGGCGGCAGCGGCGACGACGGCTACCACCAGGAGGCCGACTGCATCGTCACCCACGCGGCCACCCCGGCCCAGCTCTGCCCCCTCCAAGGCACCAACAGCTTCCAGTACTACTACATCGGCGCCGACGGCAGCTCGGCCGCAGGCCCGCTCATCACCCGCCCGTCCGCCGGCTCCCCTGCCGTGCAGCTGTTCAGCGGCACCAATCCGATGTCTGGCAAGTCGGTTGTCGTCGAGTACAGAACCGACGGCTCGAACTACCTGAAGGTGAGCACCTACTATCCCGACACCGAGTACGACACCAACAAGGCCTACGTCTTCACGGTAAGCGACAGCAACGTAGTGACCCATGTCAGCTGGTAGGAAGCCGCAGGTTTGGTGAATCTCTCCCTATATCCAGTGCGGGAGAGGTTCACCCCTCTCCCCTCCCTCCTCTCCGCCATCGAACCCAGGACGGACATTTCGACAGGATAGAGGTCAGTGGCCAGTGGTCAGTGGCCGGTGGCTCGTCTATTCCGCGCGTGTGCGGGGGAATTACGCTAAGCAGACCCTGGCACCGAGAGTCTCTCCGTGCCGCGTTTTCGGAGGGTTTGTGGTATAGTGTGAAATGTGACGGATTCGCTTGCGGAAGGACGAAGCGCGAATCACTCCGAATTTCTCCGGGCTTCACTCCCAACTTTCGAGTTTGCCCTCCAGACTGCAGACCGGTCAACCACCCCATCAAAAGGAGCCAGTATGCCTACCCGATACAGATTGCTCATTCTGCTGCTCGTCATCATCGTCGCCGCCGCTTGCGGCCAGCCCGGAGCTACGGGACAGACCGGTCAGACCGAGCAGGCAGAACAGACCGCCTCCGAGGAGACGGCTGAACCGGAACCTGCGCCCGCCATCGAGACCGTCATCTTCAGCGACCTGAACTGGACCAGCGCGCAGGTCCAGAACCGGATCGCCCAATTCATCGTCGAGAAGGGGTACGGTTACGGCACCGAGGTCGTCTTCGGCTCAACGCTGCCGCTCTTCCAGGGGCTGCGCAATGGCGACACCCACGTCACCCTGGAGATCTGGCTGCCCAACCAGGACGAAGCCTGGTATGAGGCGCTGGCCAACGATGAGGTGGTGGAGGTCGGCGCCAGCCTGGTCAAGGACTGGCAGTCCTTCTTCGTCATTCCGGCCTACCTGCAGGAGGAGTATCCCGATCTTGACAGCGTCGAGGACCTGAAGGACGGGAAGTTCAAGGAGCTCTTCGCCTCCGCCGAGACGGGCGGCAAGGCGCGAATCGTCTCCTGCGTGATCGGCTGGGCCTGTGAAGAGGTCAACGCGGCCCAGGTCATCGGCTACGAGCTGGAGGAGCACGTGCACGTCGTCAATCCGGGCGACGGCGCTGCGCTGAACGCCGACCTCTACGGCGCCTACGAGAAAGGGGAGCCCTGGATCGGCTACCAGTGGGGCACCAACGATCCGGCTCTGATTCTGGACCTGGTCCGGCTTGAAGAGCCGCCCTACAGCGACGAGTGCTGGGAGGCGGACAAGGCCTGCGCCTACGAGGACGCCGACGTGCTCATTGCCGTCCACCCCGACATGATCGACGGCGCCCCCGACGTTGTCGACGTCTTGCGGGCATGGAACTTCAACATAGAGGTCTATAAGGAGGTGGCCCGCTGGATGGACCAGAACAGCGACGCCTCCGCCAATGACGCGGCTCTGTGGTGGCTGAACAGCAAGGCCGACCACTGGCGCGGCTGGGTCACCGACGATGCGGCGGCAGCGATCGAGGCGGCCCTGGCCGCCAACGAGATTCCCGACGGCTGGCCGACGGAGTAGCGCGGGCCGGCTCTATCCCCAGTTTCGGAACGGCCGGAACTCGTAACGGCCGGAACTCGGAACTCGGAACTCGATTCAGTAGACGGCTCAATAGAGGCCGCGGGCGCTGCCGGGCGGTCGTCGGCGTCGGTGGAGGTGGCGCGGCAACGACAGCAACGTTTGCGGCCGCCCAGCTCCTCGAGCGGGCTGCAATGCAGCCGGTCCGAATTCACTTTTGACACGGGCAGGCGCCAGGGCAATCCCTGGCGCCTGCACTATTTCTCGGAACTGCCGGAACTCGGAACTGCCGGAACTCGGAACTGCCGGAACTCGGAACTGCCGAAACTCGAAACTCGATTCAGCAGACGGCTCAACAGAGAGGGCATTGAAAGTGGATTATGTGTAGAGCGCCAGCGTCATGGGTGTGAGCGCTGTCGCCCTGCCGAAGTGGCTTTGACAGTGGGCCGGCATACCCTTCCGCCGGCGTTTTGACTTGGCGGCGGTATCTGATTCCTCTCCCACGCTTGCCGGGGCGGGCGTGGCTGCTGCTGCGAACGGAAAGGGCCCCCCTATACCTGAACCATTTATAAAGGCGGTTAGAACGGCTCCTGCGGCGTTAAGGATCGGCGCGGCCGCCGAGAATGCGGCTTTTGCCGGTCTTCGGTCGATTCAGGCCGGCTCTGGTTTGGGGCGTTGGATGCCGGCCTCTCTTGTTCACGTGGGCGAGCCGCCGCGGCCGAGCGCAGCGAGGTCAGGCTTGCGCCTTCGAAAGGTTCATGCCGGTTCAGGGGCGGGCAGATCGACTGTCTCTCCTGGGATTGCCGTCGGATCCCTCCAACAGGTGCCGGCAACTCTGCCGTGAATATTCGCACATACATTTCCGGTGCCGGCTGTGTGTCCGGTGCCCATTGGAGATTCTGACATGCACAGGTATATCGCCGCTTACCTGCGCGGCAGCAGGAGCGTTTCTCCGAGTGGCTGCCATGGCGGCCGAGACGGTGCCGCGGCGAAAGCGGCACCGTCTCGGCGGCGGCTGTTTCTTCGCTGCTTGGTGTGGGTTGGTGGCTGTAGGGGCTGCGCGTCTGTGCGCTCTTCTGAAAATGGCTGCGTGTTGCGGCATTGGCCGTAACGGCGCCATGTGTCGGCGCTGAACGAAAATTTTTGAAAAATGGGGGCTCTTCGGGTGACGGTGGCGACCTCACAATTTCCCATAAAGGGTTGGAACTTTGGGGCCTGGGGCGTCGGTGTCTTCCAGTCGGGTCGGCAACGCGGTCACGTTTTCCATTGCGTGCACGGTGACGCGCTAAGAAGACGTGGGTGGCTTAAAGTCTTGCAATAGGGCCGGGCCTTGCGGCCCGGAATTGAGGAATGGTTGCCGATAGAATCTGATAACTTATATCCTTCAAAGGTCTATTCCCGCGTGTGCGGGGGAGCCCCAATGCATTCTCCCGGACTAGCGCAGATCGTTTTCGCGCCACTCGCTCGATCCCACGAAATCACAGCCGTCCCACACCTCGTCGACTAGATAAGCGGAAAACATGCCGATTCCGTCGGCATACACGATCACCGTGTACCCTGTCTCGGCCTCCTGCTTGATTTGCACCGGCCAGATATCGTCTGTGTCGACCCATTCGTCGAACTGCTCTTTGTATTTCAGCACCGTTTCGTCCTGCAGGCCATCCTGCATCCCGATCAGGCATCCGCCGTCGACCTCAATCGCCCCGGGGCCCGCCCAAATCGCTTCAATCCTCTCCACCCGGGTAACCAAGTCCGCCACCGTTTCAGCCAGCTCCTCCAGGCTGATTTCGTCGCTGGCCCAGAGTGCCGACGGCGTCAGAACAGTCATTACGGCAATAACGATAACTATGCGTCTCATTTTTATCTCCTCTTTATCTTCTCAAATTGGCCGGTGGAAGTGTCTCGAATGCCAACTGGCCTGCTTCGCGCAGCTGGCGGTGGGGTCTATCCCTGCGTGTGCGGGGGAACCTGAGTCGATGAACTCCTGATAGGCTGCTTGGGTTGATGTTTTTCCGTTGGTTTGTGTTCCTGTTCCCAGCATTCTTGGCATTTGTCGCGCTTGTCGGCGTTGTCCGGTGGTATGATCGCGCCGCACTCGCACTTTCCCCCTTTCGATGGCGTTGGGGGATCGCTGTCGTCTCGGAACAGGGTCTTTGGGGGTTGGGGAGCCAGCGTCAGGGTTTGTCCGTGTCGTGGGTCAATAGTGAGCTTGTGAATCGTACTGAGCAGTTAAGGTTATGTCAAGGGGGAGCATGAAGAACGGGAAGTTGCAGGTTCAACTTGCTCTTGGGGATGTGAGAGCAATTGATGTTTGGGGCCGCAAGGCTATTGGCTGAGCTAGAGTCTCGATCTGCTGGCGCATTTCCTGGTAGATGGGGCTTCTCCGTTCAGGGTCAGCAATTCTGATTCCCAACCAAAAGGGCTGTCTGATCTCTTCACGTCTTTCTTCTAACTCTCGCCTAAGGAGCAACTGAACACTCAACCGCCATCCAATTTCCCTTGGGTTAGCCGATGATCTACTAAAAGTGCGTTCGTACACTTTGGTGGGTGACCACTTCCATCCGTGCTTAATCAAATCTTCCTCGTACGAAGAGCTGTTTTCCGGTCTATTTGGAAGAGGATGTATCTCCCTCCGGTAGCTCTCAGAGTTCCCTTCAGAGTCCTTGATTAATCGGCCCAAGCTGGCATTCACGTTAGTCTGACAATATTCCACGCCCTTCGTAGAATCGAGAGTGGGCGTATACACAAGTCCCATCCTAACGAATCCTCGTCTTTTTCGTCTGTCGGTCAATCCATCCGGGAAAGGGAAAGGTGTGTATAGGGCCATGCCAGGCCTAAGTTCCCCACGGAGCAATATCGTGCATTCCCAAGCGTTGCAGGATAAGATAGCGGCAGGTGATTCAGGGAGTCCAAAGCCATAATAGTTGACCAGATCGCGGTCGCTGATATCATGGTCTCCTGGACTCGTGCAAGAGAGCAGGAGCAGGAGTTTCAGCAGTTCAGGATCAGGATCAGGCAATATCCCTACTAACTGTGCTAGTTGTGCCGCGACCCGGGGGGCCGCGAAGCTAGTCCCAACGCTTTCCAGAACGGTGCCATTTTGGTATGGCCCGAGGATCCCCGGTACTGGCTCACGATTCCTTCCACAGGTGCCTCCGTAGTGAACCACATCCGGTTTCACAAGCATTCCAGCCCCCGGGCCGCGACGGGAAAACGGACTAGGATACTCGGCTGGGGACGCTGTAGGGGGATTGCTTGTATCGGATAGTGAGCCCACCGATATGGAGAGCGCAGCATCCGCAGGAGGAGAAATGCGGTCATCACCGTTCGCGATAATGTCTGGCCCACTCCCAGGTTGCCATCCCCGGAGAGTCTCCTCTTCGTAGTTGCCGGCGGCTACGGTGAAGAGGACTTTGTTTTGACGGGCTATCCTGTCCAATTCCATCGCCACATCGCTGAACTTATTTTTACAGGCGACTGTATTTTCCTTTGCAATCGAGAGATTCCAGATGCGCACTGGTTCATCCAAGGAATCGCTTGCTCTAGGGCCATAGAGTTTGACAGCCCTCTCGACATGTGCCACAAGAGTATCTTCATCGATTCCCTCATGCTCTTCAGAGCCCAGCACTTGGATGTCAACAAGCCGGGCTAGTGGAGGGGGGAAGAATTCAGGGTCATGAGTAAACCCCCCGCCAGTGGCTGCCAGCGCACCAACCAGGGACCCGTGTGCCTGGGCAGCAGATTCGGACGGGGAATGAGTCTCCTTTGCCACCACTAACCGTTGAAGTCCTGCAATAGACGTATCGATACCTGTGTCCACAACCCCAACAATCGGCAGGGGTAAAGGGTGATCGACAGATGTAACACTCATGGGCCGGAGAGGGTGTACTCCATATCGTTCGGCGGTTCTAAACCTCATCACGGGACGAATGCCTCGCAGCCACGGCATATGTAGAAGAGATTCATTGGCTGGTAAAGACGACGTAGTATAGGTACCGCCCAATTCTCCGTAAGGCTTAAGCTGGATCCCTCGCCTCTTGAAGGCCTCCAAGCCATGGCTGAGAAGACTGGAATCATCATCCAGAGTCCCATCAAACAGCGTCACCACAGAACGCAGAGAGCCCTTCTCAATGGGAGGGGCGTAGGAGGTTATTTCGGTTACTGCGCTGAGTTGCGCGAGTTGTCTCTCGGTCGCATCTTCAACAAATTCTTCAAGTCCAATTAGCGCCTGCTTCGTGATCAAGGCTAGAATGTCGCCTGGTTGTTGCACACCAGCTACCTGAAATCTACGTTTGTCGAACACGGTCGGGTAGCGATGGCTTTTGGCAATGGCTTCTGGGCGGAGTCGAACGCGCGCCATGGTGGCTTCTACGCGATGGACATGCGCCGTTGCTGTGAGACGCTCATTGAGCTGGGAAATGCCTTGGGAAAACACATCTTTGACTGCTGAAGGAGAAATAAATCTTCTCGGCTGCGAGCCACCGATATTAACTGGCTCTTCATAGTCAGGTCCCAAATTGCCGGACAGCGCTGGTCGTTCCCTATTGCTTTCTCTTCCGTTACGACCACTGACCATCGTTAAGGTCCTTTCACTGAAGCTCTGATGACATTGTGAGCGTAAGTGTGGCTACAACCCACTAATTGGGCGATTTGTCCTATCGTTAAGGCATCTCCTGATTGTTGATGCGTTGCGAGAATTAAGTCCTTCTTTTTCTCCTCGTATAGAGAAGAGCTCCCATATCCTCTGTGGTGTGCAAGAACACCGAGAGCAACAAGCCTCAAAAAAGGTTCACCTGAACACAGAAACTCGTCTTGAAGTGCCCGTTTCACGACACGTGTAATATCAGAGCCAGAAAGACCGTTGGATAGCGTGGCAACTGTTTGTACTTCGGCCTCCGACAATCGGTCTCTTGGGATGAGCTCTTGAATGATATTTGCCATCTCAGTACTGCTTGGCTTCTGCAGGTGCAGGGTGATGTCGAATCTGCGCCAGATAGCTGAATCCAGCATATGGTGATGATTGGTCGCCGCGATGACAACTTGCTTGCCTTGTATACGGTCTAAGTTCTGCAACAGGCTGCCCACAAGTCTTTTGACCTCACCAACTTCGTGAGCGTCGTCCCTCATCTTCCCGATTACGTCGAATTCGTCCATTAGAAGCACACAGGGGCTCGCGAGCGCGTTGTCGAAGATTCGTCGTAAATTCTTGGCCGAGTTGCCCAGAAAAGAGCCAAGCAAGGAATCCAAGCGAACTATCAATAGTGGAAGATCGAGGTCGCACGCCATTGCAATCGCAGCCATCGTCTTGCCACATCCAGGGGGCCCAAACAGCAGCAAAGTTGAAGGAGGGTCTATTCCTGCGCTTGCCAGCTCTCCAGACCGCTTATTCAGTTCAACAAAGCGCCGGAACTCCAACTCCACGGATCTGGGGAGAACGGGGTATTGAGGGGAACCCGTAGGAAGAAACTGCTCGATTAGCAACTGCTGGGACTCTACATCGGCTGGCAGCCCTTGGCCAGTAAAGATTGAGCCAGCGGGCCTGGAGGCTTCATTGGTCAGCCGGCGAATACGACGGGCAAGCCTGCTATCCCCATCGTCTTCAAGACGCTGGGCCATGTGGTCTGCGAAGGACGACACGCGATGCGGATCAGGTTTGAGTCCACCCTCGATGATGGCGACGATCTCGCGCCAGTACGCGCTTAGCATTTGACCTGACAAAGATGTATTTCCTGCCCAATGTCTACAAAGGGGGGTGACTCTGGCATGTTGCCGCTACAGCCCGCGAATCGATATCAGGTGCCGCAGGAAGTGGGCTCCATCGCTTTCCAACAGCACCGCCTATTGAACTGAATCGAATGGCGATGACGGTAAGCCTAACTCTGTCCTGACCCAATCGATGTAGCTAGCAGAGCCCTCTTCCCGCTCTCGCGTTGTTTCGCCGCCAAGGATGCTCTTGCTGTCCGCAGCCTTGGTCCTGAGTCCCATCGTTGCGAAACCTTGTTTTTTCTGTTGATCCGAAAGCGCATCTCGGATCATCGCCACAAGTCGATGCGGGTCGATCTGTAGTATCTCCGCAAGCGACAACCACACGCCGGGCGTCTTCACATCTGTGATCTTCGCACGATTTGCTTCGAGCTGATCGATTTCTGTTGACGGCAACGCCACGCCGCGTTCCCGGACCTTCGCACTGAGGGCGGTTGCGGTTAATCCGGCATCTTCCCGGGAACTGCGAAGCAGATCTCCCAAAGTTGCTGTCTCGCCAGACCGACTCAGTGCTCGCGTACGCGCGAGCCACATACGCTCCCGAGCCGCAGAGTCTTCGCGCTTCGCCGCCTCCCAAATCGCCTCCGCGAGATCCAGTGCCTCATCAGGGTACTCTTGAATGATGGCCTCCACATCTACATCTTCCCTTCTGGCCCGTGCCTTCCAGAACCTCTGCACCCCTGGGCCCAGGTTTTTACTACTCATGGTCTTCCTCCTGATTGATAATGCGCCTCAAGGCTGCCTTTCCATCTGCAATCAACTTGCGGGCCTTACGTTCTCCGCATCCCAACTCGGAAGCGACGGTCTGAACTGCGGAGTCATTGCTGTAGATCTGTATTCCGAAACGGAAATGCAGAAGAATGGCCTTGGCTTGCTCAACCGGCAGAGAGGCCAGCCCAACCTCGATTAGGTGCCAATTCTCGAATTGTAAGTAATCGTCGGAGTCGTCGGGGATATCAATGATAGCATCATGGCCGTTGGACTCGGAGGAGTCGTCCGAACCGATGCGCAAGGCAGAACGTTCGCGTTCTCGCTGTTGTCCCCCGAGGATCTTCTTCCCAGCATGCTGAGCAAGACGTTTTGTGGCGAGGTTGAATCGCACTTCAAAAAAAGACTCGCCCTGATGAATCCTTTTCCAGAATAGAAACATCGCCTCATCCTCTGCCTCGTCGCGTTCTTCGAAAGGCACCTCGCTATACCGTCTCACGGCAACGCGAATAAGCGGCACAGAGCGCTCGAAAAGAATCGAGTCAATTTGGTCACGGAGTTTCCTGTCCGTAGCTCGGCGACGGGCGACGACGACAGCCTCGATCGAGACACTTTTCAACCGGTCCAGATAGCCAGACGTCGTCGGATCTGGTAATGCCGCCAGCTCCGCCTCGATTTCCGGGGGGTGAGTGTACTTTTCCTCGGTTACCATCGAAGGCATCTCTCCTAAAGATCTAATAACAACGCGCAGCAAAAATCTGCATGTGGATGAAATTCTAAAATCCGTGCAGGTTTCGGCCATTCACTGTGATTATCATAGTAAGGGGCTGTTGACGGCAACTGCCCCAACTTACAAGTATCGGCCTATGAGCCAGGAGAATCGATTATGACCCACACAGAACGAATGGCAAGAGTCACAGAAGGACAGGCAGTGAACGAATCACAGGGGCCCGATTCAGTCGGGCGTTCAATCCCGTTCACCATAGACGGCGAACCTTACACCACGAGCGATCCCAGCCAAAAGGCCTCTGCGCTTCTCCAATTGGCGGGATTGGACCCTGCCAACTACGATCTGGGCGAGCTGCAAGGCAAGGAGCGACCCCAGACCAAACGATTTGATGGCGACGAACGCGTCATCATCGAGAAGGACGCGAGGTTCGTTTCGGTCCGCCAGAAAGGACCTGTTGCATAATGAACCAAGGCGTTCAAGGATTCGTGGATGACATGGCACAGCTCGGCCTCAACCCCAGAGTCGAGGCCGGGCTTGTCATCTACCGAATAGAACCTGTTGAAGGTGCGCACGCCGGCGTCGCGGTTGAAACTGGGGTAAGTACCGGCGAACTTACTCCGTGGCCGCAGGCCCCGCCCCATTGGGTCCATTTGCCCGCAGACATCACCTTTTCCAGGACCAACAGCCAGGCATCTCCCCAAAACGGATGGCTGATGCACAGCCGTCAACTCAACGGCTGGGGTGATGCTCCGCCGGGAAAATGTTGGGCAGGCCACGTCCGCTCCGTCCTTGGTGAGGCAACCACATGACGGATAGAACCACTTCAGTTGCCATGACCTCTGCGACCGAAAAAAAATTGTCAAGCCTTTTGGTCCGAGATGATGGTCAGGAGGATATCTGTCTCGCTACCTATCGACCGTCTACGGGCTTGACTCGCGATAGTGCGCTAATCGCTGAAGTAGTGCCGCCTGAACCTGGCGATCGGCACGTTCACGGGAATGCGACTGTTACCGCCGAATATATACTACGGGCCGCCGCGATTGCTCAACGAGGAGACTGCGGATTGATCCTGCTCCACACCCATCCGGGGGCATCCGAGTGGCAGTTCATGAGCGATCCTGACCGAGACACTGAATCCAGCTATGCCAACCTGGCCAGGGAGATGACCGGTCTGCCCTTGGTGGGAATGACCCTCGCCACCAACACCCAAACCTGGTCGGCGCGTCATTGGAATATCGGCGTTGGGAGACAGATTGACTGCACCCACGCCACCAATGTCCGGGTCGTAGGAGAACGGTTTGCCGTTTCGTGGAACGACCTCCTACGTCCGCAGCCGCAACCCACCAAAAGGCAACTGCGCACAGTGAGTGCTTGGGGTGAGCAGTGCCAGGCCGACTTGGCTCGACGCAGAGTTCTCGTTGTAGGAGCCGGAAGTGTCGGGTTGGATGTCACTGTCCGCCTGGCCGCATCAGGACTCTGTCACATTACCGTGATGGATTTCGATGTCGTTCAGCCCCACAATCTGGACAGACTCATCGGCGCAAGGCCTCGCGACGTACGGTTGAAGCGACCTAAGACGTATGTTGCCCAGAGGGAGGGTTTGGGAGCAGCCACGGCCGAAAGACCCAGAATCGAGGCATCTGACTTATCCATTTGCGAGCCCGAGGGATTGCAGCTGGCTCTTGACCATGATCTCGTTTTCTCCTGTGTTGACCGCCCTTGGCCCCGATCCGTCCTTAACGCCCTCGCCTACTCTGACCTCATACCAGTTATTGACGGAGGCATTGGCATCGACACCTTCGACGATGGGAGGATGCGCAATGCCATTTGGCGTTCCCATGTCATCAGACCAATGCGGCCGTGTATGAGTTGTAACCAGCAACTCGACCTTGGCCAAGTCGTCCTTGACCAACAGGGTTATCTGGAGGATCCCCAGTACATCGAGGGTTCTGATCACGCAGATGTGCCAGCCAACCAAAATGTGGCGCCCCTCTCTGTCAGCGTCGCCGCGAGCCTCCTAGCGCAATATGTGTCATTCAGTGTGGCACCAGCTGGTCTGGGCGACCCGGGTCCGCTCCATTATGCCCTCAATACCCACTGTCTTGAGCACCTCGACCATCCCACACGCCAGTACTGTCCTGCTGAAATGGCCGAAGGCGTAGGTGATCAACGCGCTGTTCTCACCCGTCGCCACGAACAAGCCGAACGAATGCGTGAATTGGTAAACTCGCCGGACACTAAGACCAACTTTCTCCGCCGGATCGATGATTGGGGTTTGGCGGTGACTGAGTGGTTGGACCGACTTGGAGGATGAGCAATGGCCAGGATTACGTTCGCGTTGAAACACCGTGGCCGGATGCAGTAATCAATGCCCGCTTTCTCAACGTTTCCAAGTCCCGGGTCACTTGGCGTCTATTGGCGTGGGGAGCCAAGCGCGCGCAAATGTCTCGCCACGCCAAACCATTTCCGGCGTTATCCAGCAGTATGAGGACCATCTGTCGCCTTTGGGCTGGCCTGGCCTCTTTTTCACCTGTCTGAGGCCCAAATCTGCCATGTCGGAAGTGCACGGTGACTGCGCCGCCGTCATCCTCGTCAAACGCAAATACGGCCTCACTTGGGACACCGCCGAGCGAGACACCGCCCGCACCGTCCTCGCCTCCTGCACGTCGACCGCCATGCTCTTTACCGCTGGTCCCGCCGCCGCCGCAGCTAGGCGGCAACGCGCTCGCGCTCTACGACGACAACGGGCGGATTACGTATGTCGAAGCCAGGGCCCACGGCATCGCGCCGGTGCATAGCGATCATCCGTCGTATGAATTTATGCGGAATGGGGATGGAGACGGGGTGGTGTGTGAGTAGTAGATGGCGTAAGGGTCTCGCCTTGCTGCCCTGGACCTGAGCTGCCTGGAAGAACGTTTTACGGCAGAGCGCACCGAAATTTTCGCGGTCGGCGCAATCTTTAGTATAATTGAGTGCGCGAAAAAGCCGGTCGCGGGACGAACCGCACCGGCGTGATCCACGAGGGCGAGTTCATGGATGCTGCGATTGTACCAAATCCTGATGCTGTAACCCAATCTTATTGTTCGAAGCGGCGGTGCGCGCCGGCAGGCTACTCTGGCCCGGCAGGCCCGACCGCGCAATCATTGAGGAGACTCAAATGACCCTAAGAGAATGTGTTCTTCGTGCCTATCAGTTTCATGGTGGCCGGGCCGACAACGAGCAGGTATCCGCTTATGTGGCGGATAGGAGACCGGAATCGAGGGAGTGGTTGCATGAGCGGCTCATACCTGGTGCAGTGCAGGTTCTCAAAAACCATGGCTTTCTTGTGAACGTCGTCAAAGGCAGAGTAGGCCAGTTCGGAGTTTGGCGGCTCACCCCAGCGGGGCAGCAGGCCGCGCAGAGATTGGTCAATCCCATTTGACAGGTCAGGTTGGATACGGGGGGCAATTACATGCCCCCCAACCGGGGTACTCGCACCATCCGCGACACCGACATTGAACACATCGTTGCCCGCAGCGAAGTCCACGGCATCGCGCTGGTGCATCGCGGCCATCCCGCCTACCAGTACATGCGAGACGGCGACAGCGACGGCGTCGTCTGCGAATGAGCAGGAGATGAGAGGAACGATGAACGATCCCCAGGTTGTTGCGTTGATCTACACCGTTGAACACAACAATGGAGTTCACTATGATGACGCGGAACCTCTGCGTCACTGCGCGTCGCCGGAGTTTGATCTGACGGTGGAAGACAAGGTCGCACGGTTCGAGTTCAAGCAGTATTACGCGACCGAGGACGAGGCTCGCAAAGCCATCGAACCGTTCATACAACATTGGGAGTTTGAGACTGGAATCCGACGGGGACCAAACAGCTTCAGTTTGCGGTTAAAAGAAGCCGAAATAATAGACCGGAATCCTTCACCTCCTGAACCCAGCGCAAGAGAGCCTGGAGCAACCGTCCATGTGGTAGTCGACCTCAGTGCAAGCGGAAGTGTCATTCTCGGATTCCCACACTATCCCCCTCCTCCAGCGGGCGGTTCGGTCAACCTCGATGATCCCGACGTGGTCAAGATGAAGAGCAAGTACGAACAGTACGGTTTGGGGCGGACAACACTGCCGGACGCAGCATATTTCTGCGTGACGGTTCTTGAAGAAAAATGTGGAGACCTCTCTGCGGCCGCCAAGGAGTGTGGCGTTAGTAGACAAGCTCTCAAGACAATTAAGAAATTGTCGTCAACAAAAGGCGGTGAGGATGCGCGCAAAGCTGCAGGCGCTGACGCTGAGTTTACAAGTGAAGAGAAGCGATTCCTGAGAGAAGCCGTCGAGGAGATCATTATTCGAGCGGCGCAGGTGGCCGCTGACAGCAGCCAGTGCCTTCCCCAGATCACAATGGCGAAGCTGCCGAAACTTTAGAGCGCCGCCATCTTCTATACTGAAGAACCAAATGAGCTTGACTGAGGGGATTACATGAACGAAACTATTGTAACAAATATATCTGAATTCCAGGACCAACTTAATCAGTTAGGTCAAGGCAAGACGGGGTTGTTGTATCGCGGTCAACCAGACTCCTCTTGGCCTGTCATTTGTGCTGCCGCTCGCCGATTGACACAAGATTCGTCTAATCCAGTTCTTCTAAGTCTGATGGATTCGTTATTGGTTGGGTATTTGGAGTTTTTGATTGCAAAAGCGAGGATGCGCCAGTTGTTTCCGAATCAAGTAGATGGTAATTCCCCCGACATGGACTTGCTGTCGCAATTGCAACATCAAGGTGCAGCAACCGGATTGATAGACTTCACACACCGCTCACTTATCGCTCTCTGGTTTGCTTGTAACGAATCGCACAATACGGATGGTGCCTTCTATATTCTCAATCGCTCAGACACAAAGGAAATCACCAACAGGGATGTTTTGGAGTTTCCAATAGCTTTTTTCTACAAGGACAACACTCTGTGGTCATGGGACCCAACACCCTTAGGAAAACGTATCGAGGCACAAGGCTCGGTATTTGTTTTTGGCTGCGCGATCATTGAGTCCGGAATGATGAAAAAGGTTGTCGTTAAGGCAGATTGCAAGCGTGATATTTTGAAGCAGTTGAGAGAACAACATGGCATTCATGAGGAAAATGTATACCCTGATTTTGACGGCTATTCTTCCGCAAATGCCCCTGACAAACCATTTGACATTCAGAGCACCACGGTTTACTGGCGGGATCAGGTAGATCTGGCAGAAAGTGAGAACCAGAGATCAATCGCATACTACAATTGTGGGGTCGCATACGGCGCCATAAAAGACTTTGGGGAAGCAATCTGCTGTTTTGATCAGTCAATCAATATCAATCCAAACTACGCGCCAGCATTTCTTAATCGAGGAAATGCAAAGTCCGGTTTGGAAAAACATAGAGATGCGATTGAGGATTATAGCGAGTCAATACGTCTTGACCCACACGATGCCGCCGCATACAGTGGAAGAGGGGATTCTAGAACAAGCCTTGGGTTGTTGGCAGAAGCACTCGAAGATCACAATAAATCGATTCAACTGAGCCCAGACATTGCGAGTCATTACAATGGCCGAGGTTTAACCAAGTTTGCCCTTGGGGATTACTCAGGTGCAACCTTTGATTTGGATACTGCTATACAACTAAATCCTGAATATGATACGGCTTACGTGAGTCGAAGTTATGTTAATGCAGCGCTTGGGAATTACGAGGAAGTCATTTCTGGCTGCGATACAGCAATCCATATTAACCCTTCAAATGAAGCGGCTTATGTAAACCGGGGGAATATCAAATTGTTCCAAAACCGTTATGAAGAGGCAATCATGGATTACGAAGCAGCAATTCGCATCAACCCAGAATATGCTTCTGCCTACCACAATCGAGGGAATGCCAAGCTTACCAAAGAATTTCATAAGGAGGCACTTTCTGATTACAGCAAGGCAACGCAACTTGATCCAAACCTCATGTTGGCTCATCACCAGCGAGGTATCACAAATAATATTCTTGGCAGAAAACAAGAGGCAATTCTTGACTTTAGCCATGCCATTCGTCTTGATCCAAATCATGCAGAATCGTATTTCGGGCGTGGGTCAGTTGAAGTCAAGCTTGAACTCTTTAATGGTGCATTTGAAGATTTTGACGCCGCACTCCATCTCAACCCGCGTCATACTCATGCTCTTGAAATGCGAGGGTTAACCAAAGCAACTCTTTCTAACTATGAAGATGCATTTAGTGATTTTGACGCAATTATTCATATCGACCCAGCTAATGCAACCGCCTACTATTATAGAGGGCAGATGAAATCGGAACTCCAAGATATCCCTGGTGCAGTGGAGGACTTCAGGACGGCTCTTTCCTTGTCACAACGACAAGGCATTGAACACATCTCAAGACAAGCGAAACAAGCGTTAGAGGCGTATGGTCATGCGTGAACAAGAACGATTGAAAGACAAATTGAGTCGGGCGAACAGGAGTTACTTGCAGCTTCTTCGGAATACTTATTCAATTCGCGCGTCCAGAACGAATTGAATGAGTTGGGGGCACTTGTTACGCCTTTTCTCTCTCAGTTGTGAATTACTGCTAGTGGTCGCTACCATTCTATACGTCCCAACTGGTAAAGGGTTTAAGTGGATCACTTAGAATCTACTTAAACCTATTTCAATTGGGAAGTCACTGTGACCAATTCGTGCCTCTTCAATTCCACTCGCGAACTGCATCGACTGGCAGAAAGACGTCGCCGACCGACCGTCCCTACTGTGTTCAACGCCGCGGTCATCACTGGGTGTTCTGTCTTTAGACCAATAGCGGTCGGCAATACAAATATCTGGAGCAACTAATGGCGTCTTCTTCAATTGACACGATACGTGAGGTGCGAAAGAACGCTAAAGGCCTGCGCGCAGCTCCGTACAGCGAAGCCGACACGATTCAAAATCTCATTGATCCCGTTTTGGATTTCCTCCAATACTCGTTAAATCAGCAGCGGCGTGAGGGCCAAGTGCAACAGAATCGACCTGATATTGTTTTGTGGGACAGTCCCGATCAGTTAAAAAAGGGTGCCCCCGCCGCTCTGATAATCGAAGCAAAACCGCTTGGAGCCGATCTGAACGGAGATGGCAAAGCAAAGCAGAATCGCCCGAAGGAACAGTTGGCCCGATATGTAACTGGTTATGCCTTCAGTGGTCCCGCCACCCTTGGTATTCTAAGTGACGGCAACATTTGGCATGTCGTGAGAGTCACGACGGATGGAAGCCGCACCGAATTCGTGGAAGAAGTACATCTGCTGGATGGGCCGGAGGAGGAGGCTGTCAAGGCACTAGATGGACTTCAGAACGTGATTCTTGATGCCAAGGATCCTTTACAAGTCAAACCAAGTTTTGCGAGGGACGCCAGAAAGTTCACCAACGCGATTGCCGATGAGAAAAATCCAGTGGAGCTTCTCTCATTGTTGGCGGACGTTCAAGATGTCAACACTGATTTGGGGCAGGCGATCAATCTGGAGGGCACTGCCAAACACGTTGAGCAGGCGTATTGGGAGTCTTACGCCTTCGGGACTTCTGGCCAGGTTTCGGTTAGTCAAAAAGACATTTTCAATGAAGCTCTCTGTGTGGCGGTGGTGCGAATGAAGAAGGCCGAGGACGAGAACGACAGTTCTGTCTACCGCCCGGATGTGGCGACGGTTGCTACCGCCTTTGCCAAGACGATGCCGGTAAATATGTCGGTTGTAGTAGTGATTCAGCCTGATGAGGAAGGCAATTCCGCTGATGCACGGTTGGCCGTTCATCATCAGGGACACACCTCAATGACAATTGGCTTCAACCCCTATGCGCCTCCGCCGCACATACTAGACAAGATTCAACTCGTCTATGAGAGGCTGCGGAAGCCACAGCCCGTAGCGCCGTCGGATATTGCAGATATAGTAGCTGCCCGGGGCGTAAGAAAGCAGTACTACAAAGACATTACTGAGGGTTGGGTGCTGCGTCAATACCAAAAGGCGCAGGATGACGATCTGGACAAAAGACGACATCACCGTCAGTCGATATTGCGGCATCTAATGCGGACACTCTTTGTGTGGATACTGAAGGAAGAGGGCGTGCTGCCACAGGAGGCGTTCGACCCTGTGTTTGCTGATCGTCACGCGGCAGGAGAATATCACCAGGAGGTGTTGACATACCTATTTCATGAGCGACTTAACATTCCGCCGGACAAGCGGAAGCCACATCCGATCAGTGAGATTGATACAGCCCTTCAAGACACCCGATTTCTCAACGGTTCCTTATTCGCCCGACACCAACATGATGGCATCCTGAACATCAGTGATGAAGATTATTTTGGAGAGGATCCTGAGAGCCTAGGGTTGTTCACAATCCTGTCGAATTACGAATGGACTGCGGCTGAACATACCCCAGCTCACAGCGATCAGACAATCGATCCAGAGGTGCTTAGTAACCTGTTCGAGAATCTGATCGCCGTGACAGAATCCAATGAGTCGCCCGACAGAATGCCGAAGGGCACCTATTATACACCGGCAGATGTGGCAAAGGAGATGGCGAAGGACGCCTTGATGCTGGCGGTCAGGTCATTTGCTCCCCCACACTGGTCGAAAGAAAAGCTGCTGATGCTCTTCGACGACGATAACGCATTTGAGCCTGTCAGCAGAAAAGAGCTCGAAAAACTTGACAATCTGGCCCGGCGAATCAGTAATCTTACGATCTTTGACCCCTCAGTAGGATCAGGCGTTTTCCCATTGAGCATACTTGCTGCTATACGCGCTGCGCTCCTGCAACTCGGAGAGAGTGACCACAACGGAAGTCTCACGCGAAGGATCATAAGTCAGCAGCTATACGCGCAGGACCTACATCCAATGGCCGTGCAGATTACCCGCCTGCGTCTGGTTATTGCCATCATAGCAGCCGAAAAAGACGGTACACAGCCGCTGCCCAACCTGGAAGCGAAGATTGTATGCGCTGATACTCTTAGCACCATCCCAAGAAGGAATTGGAACCTATTCGCTACCGGAGGATTACAGGACGAAAACCCAACAATTGTTTCTGCTCTCAGTGCGCGTGCTGACCTCCTGCATAGTTGGCAAAACGCCCACGAGGAGTCAGCCAAACTAGCTCTGCGGGAGGAGGACAAAAGACTGCGGGACGAACTAAGAAGGGCCGTGCAAGACAGCATGGTTTCGGCAGAGACAGTTGCTTTTGCCGATTTTTCTCTGCTCGACCCCGACGCGCCGCCTGTGCATACCGATCCACGGCTGATTTTCTATCGCCCGGATTGGCAGGGGTTCGACGTGGTCATAGGTAATCCGCCATATGAGACAATAGCCAAGGATCAAGACGCACAAAAACGGAAGGAAGTGAAAGACACTCTGAGGAACCAGGACTATACAACCGTCCCCTGCAATGATCTATATGCCTTGATTACAGAGGCAGGCTTGGCGCTTGCGCGACCTCAAGGGGGCGTGCTTAGTCTAATTGTTCCGTTGAGCATCTGCTTTGGGCAAGACAAGAAAACTCTTCGGCAACTCGTTGAACAAAACAGTTCCCATATACTGCTGCGTAGCCACGACAACAGACCGGCACCTATATTCAGTGAAAGTCCAGTGGCTCACCCGGAGCATCGACAGAGAACAACAATTCTCAACGCAGTCATGTCACGCTCCAAAGATGACCCCGAAATCCGCGTGACGGGCATCAACAAATGGCTCAGAAGCGAGAGACACGAATTTCTTGCATACAGGGCATACAATTCTCTGCCTGAGCATGTGCGCGGCCTAGACACCAGATTGGACAATCAGTGGGAATGCATACCTTCAGAGGAGATCGCAGACCTGATCACAGCAATGCGAAGCTGTCAGTATCATCTAAGATCCATTCGCGGCAATGCAAAGGCAACCAAATCAGTGGGGTATCCAAAGACGGCCTATGAGTTTTTGACGGTTGTTCCATCTGGCAAGCTTACCCGGGATGAGGGCACGATTCAGGTCGGAGATCAGGACAATCAGGCGTTGGCCGTGGCCGCGGCGAATAGCCACGTCGCGTATACATGGTGGAGGACCTACGGTGATGCCTTTCACGTGACAGCCGGAGTCATGTCAAACCTGCCAATCCCGACAGATTGGGTTGAAACCGATGCAGTGCGTAAAGCCGCCATCGCTCTAGGACGCAAACTTGTCGAAGAGATAAGGGATTCCAACATCATATGGCGAATATCAGGCACACATGGCAGCAAACACCAGAGCTTAGACTTTCATAAGTGTGCGCCTGACACAATTGCGGAGATTGACAGGTTATATCTCATAACGCTCGGCTTACCGATTGAACCGTTGATGACACAGATGCGGACGCTGCGTAGCAATAGCACTTGGCGGTCGTGAACTGTTGACCTTTGGTTATAAACGCTCGAACTTCTCACCCTCTACTCACCGCAGCCCCGGCACCGCAACCGCTGCCCAGCCAGGCGGCAACGGCAAGATCACCTGCGCCGAAGCCGAGGCCCATGGCATCGCGCCAGTGCGCCGCGCAGCGCGTCCGCTAGCCGGAATGTAATTTACCTCTCTTCTTGTATTTCCTGTATTTCGACTTCGATCCAATTGAATTCGATCCTAGTCGGTGTCTTGTTGTAGCCGAACGGACTCAAGATTTGGTCCGTGAGAATGTGGTAGCCCATGTAGACGCCCCTGGCCAGATCTATCCCCTTGCCAAGTACTTCTTGCGGACTACACGATGCACTTCCAGTTCCCCAGCTTTGCCTGCAGGCCTACCAACGGCCAGGCGCGCCAGCGAGCCTGATTGCGCTGTCCGCGGGGCCGGCTGCCGTATCACTTTGCCATGCGCGTCGATCGCGGCAGCAGCCCTCAGTCGATGCGCCGGTTCCGACGGCCATGTCCGGTCCCCTCGTGATTTTCGTGAGCGGGGGCGTGCACAGGCCGAGCACGTGGACTGACCGGGAGGGCAACACGCGCGCCTCGCTGGAGGTGCGGGCGCGGAATGAGGAGTTTCTCACCCCGCGTGCGGAGGCGCAGGGCTTCACACTGGGTTCAGAGCAACCGGGAGAAGAGGGCGGAGGGAAGGAGATACCGTTTTGGCGCGGCGCGCGTGTGGGAAGTGGACGAGCGGGACGCGTTTGCAGTATCTAAACATGAGCTATCGTTATATATTTACATATGTTCATATAGACACCGAGGCGGACGCTGCTTTGCGCGCGGGTCGGGGCGGTTTCGTGCAGGGTGAATGGGCGGGGATGTTTCCACGGCCGCCGAGGATGAGCAGTTCGGTGCATGGCCGTATGCAAAGAAGAAGCTCATTATTTGATTTTATCTTCAGAAACCCTTTCCAGGTCGGTATCATGTTGGCATGAATCTCGTGTTCGCTCGCTAACTGGCTAATCGTCTTGCTGCCTTCAAGCGCTTCCAGCGCAACCCGAATTTCGAATCGCCAAGCCAAGAATTAACAACCAAGAGCTGAAGACTCCCCCAAGTCAGTGCCAGTCATGCGCACGCGGCATCTGCACACCCACCCGGATCGGGCGCAGCGACGTAACGATCACGTTGGTCGTGCCGTCCCACTTGGACACCACGCCGCGGACCTCGATCACCTGGCTGTCAAGCTCGCGGCGATGGCGGGCAAACAGATCCGCCCACAGAATGATCTGGACGTCACCGAACTCGTCTTCAATCGTCACGAACACGGTGCCGTCCCGCCCGCGTGGATGCTGCCGCGCCACCGGCCAGCCAGCCACCGTCACCGCCTCCCCCTCGTCACGGCTTTCGACCTCGGGCGAGGCGAGAACGTGGGGGGGCAGAACGGGCCTGACAAACTCCATCAGATGCCCCCTGGGGTAGAGCTCCAGCACCTGGTACTCGCCGATCATCTGCTCGCGCGCGTCGAAGTCCTCCAACTCGGCCACGCTCTCCGGCCTGAACAGCGAGAGCGCCATCTGCCCGTTGCGCGAAGGACGCACGTAGAGCCCCGCCTCCCACAGCGCCTGCCTGCGGTTGGGGGCGATGCCGTCGAAAGCCCCGGCCAGCGCCAGCGAGAGCACGGCCTGGTCGGTCATCCCCGTCCGCCGCACCAGGTCGCCCGCGCTCACGAAATCGCCGTGCCGCGCCCGCTCCTCCACAATCCGCCGCGCCGACTCCGCGCCGACATCCTTGATGAAGACAAGCCCCATGCGCACCGCGCCGCCCTCCGGCGCGCAGCGCTCCTCGCTGCGGTTGACGCACGGGTTGAGGAAAGGCACGCCGAAGCGGCGGGCGTCCTGCTTGAGCGTCTCCAGCGGGTAGAAACCCATCGGCTGGTTGTTCATCAGCGCCACAAAAAACTCCAGCGGGTGGTAGCACTTGAGCCAGGCCGCCTGGTACGCGGTGATGGCAAAGGCGTGCGAGTGGCTTTCGGGGAACATGTAATGCCCGTTGATCTTGGCATAGATCTTGCGCGCGATCTCTTCGGGGACGCCCCTGCCGCGCGCGCCGTCGCGGAACCGCTCCCAGTGCATCTCGATCAGGTGCTCGTTGTTCGACTTGGCAAAGGCGCGGCGGATCTCGTCCGCCTGCGCCGCCGTCATCCCCGTCACGTCGGTAATCAGCTGCACCACCTGCTCCTGCCAGACGATGATGCCATACCCGCGCGCCAGCGCCCGCTCCTCCAGCGGATGGTCGTACTCCCACCCGGCCCCGTACCTGTACCGCTCGACGAACAGCGAGACCGCGCTGCCCTGCACGCCGACGCCGGGCCGGATAAGGGCGACCTGGTAGGCGAGGTCGCGCAGATTGCGCGAACGTAGACGCTGTCCCATCTTCAGCTGCGCCGGCGACTGCAGCAGAAAGATCCCCTTCGACAGCCCGGCGTTGATCATGTCGTACACCTTCGGGTCCTCCGGGTCGATCTCGTTCGTGTCGGGTCGCCTGCCCGTGCGCGCCTCGACCAGGTCGAGCGCCTCCTCCAGCTGGTCCAGGACCGGCAGCGACAGAATGTCGATCTTGGCAAAACCGGCGTCGGCCACGCTGTCCTTGTCCCAGTCCATGATGTACCGCCCCTCGGTCGCGCCCTCGCGCACCGGCACCATCTCCGGGATCGGCGAGCTGCTCAGAATCATCCCGCCCACGTGCTGGCTCAGCAGCTTGGGCGCGCCCATCAGCTGGGGCGCAAGCTCGATCAGCTCCTTCCAGCCGCAGGCATCCACCCGCTGGCTGAACCCCGGCAGCTGCAGCATCTCCTCGCGCAGCTGCCCCGCGTCGTGCGAATGTATTTGCTTGGAAAGCAGCGCCAGCTCCTCCGGCGGCAGCCCCAGCGCCTTGCCCAGGTCCTGCAGCACCCCCTTGATCTTGTAGGTCGCGATCGCGCCGGCCAGCACCGCGTACTCCGGCCGGAAATGCGCGTGGACCCGCTCGATCAGCTCATCGCGCAACGCCCGCGGGAAGTCGAGATCGATGTCCGGCAAAACGGTCATATCGGCAGAGATGAAGCGCTCCAGCGTGAGGTCCCACTTGAGGGGATCGATGTGGCTGATCCCGATCAGATAGCCCACCAGCAGCGCCACCGACGACCCGCGCCCCCGGCCCGGCGGCTCGCGCTCCTCCAGGTAGGGCTCGCCGCCATTGCGCTCGGACACGATCCGCCGGGCGATCAGCACGATCTCCCGGTAGAGCAGGAGAAAACCGGCCAGGCCGTGGCGGCCGATCAGATCGAACTCCTCCGCCAGCCGCGCCGCGACCCGCTCGGTCACCGCACCGTATATCCGCTCCGCCGCCTCGAAACAGAGCCGTTTCAGAAAACTCTCCGGCGACTCTCCTGTCGGCAGCGCAGGGTCAGGCAGTGTGTAACCCAGGTCGGTGCTGAGGTCGAAGCTGCAGCGCTCGGCGATGCGGCCCGTGTTGGCGACCGCCTCCGGATAGCCCGCAAAGAGGCGCGCCATCTCCGACGGCGGCTTCAGATGGAACTGATCGTTGGGGCGGAGATGCGGCAATGCCTGGTCGATGGTGGTGTTGAGCCGCGCGGCCACCAGCGCATTTTGCAGCCGGTATCGCTCCGGCGCGTGGTAGTGCACGTCGTTGGTGGCGGCCAGCGGGATGCCGATGTCGTGCGCGAGGCTTGCCAGCTTGCGGTTGCGCATCGTGTCCCCTTGCAGAAAATTCTGTTGCAGCGCCGCGTAGACCGACCCCGGCCCGAACCACGCCGCGTATTCCCGCAGCAGCGCCTCCGCCTGCCGCCGTCGACCTGCCGCCGCCAACTGCCCAACACGGCTGTCGCGCCCGCCGGTCAGCAGAATGACGTCCTCCGCATGCGCCGGCAGATGCGCCGGGTCGAGCCGCGGCTCGCGGCGGTCCACCGCGCTGGCGAGCGTAAACAGGCGCGAGATGTTGGCGTAACCCCGCCGCGTCTGCGCCAGCAGTGTGATCCGCGAGCCGTCCGCCAGGGTCAGATCGCCCCCGGTGATGGGCCGCACCCCCAGGCTGCCGGCCAAGCGCGCGTACTCCAGCGCCCCGCACAGGTTGGTATCGGTCAGGGCCAGGGCGCTGCAGCCGTATCCCTTCGCCTGCGCCAGCAGCTCGTGCGTATGCGACGCCCCCAGTCCAAAGGAATAGAAGCTCTTAACGTGAAGCTCGACGTAGCCGTTGTCCATTCCAGCCTGCTTTTCTTCCCAATCTCTGTTACCCGCGACCGCTAACCGCCCGCCGCTCACTGCCGCCGACCACCAGCGTCGAGCTCTCTTTCAGATCGGCCTGTCGTCTCATCTCCGCCTTCGCGCGCAAATGTGTGATCAGTACGCAAGCGACTCTCATGGCTGCTCCCTCTCCGGGTATCGTGGGGAAGTAGATTCAGCCGACTATATAGAACATATGTTTCATATTGTCAAGTCGTATTTCCCGCCGCGCAATCCAGCGCGCCCGCCCTTCCCTTGTCATTTCCCCCAAAGCCTGCTATCGTACGCGCGCCGCAAACTTCGCACAGTGAAGTCGGCCTCTGCTGGCTCGAAAACGACGGCCAGGGCAACCTCACGCGGCACGTCGTCCACGAACGCGAAAAGGAGTGGCTGGAACGACACGCCATCGCCGACATCAACGGCGACGGCCGCCTCGAAATCGTCATCGCGGACAGGTCAGCCGGGATATTCTCCGACTCCAGGTGTCCTTGGGGGGAAAATGTGTGGTCGATTTGTCCTGCGGGCCTCCCCGCAGCAGCTGCAGACTCTTTTTGATCTGGCGGAAGCGCCGGCCGCGGCGCCGCGCTATAACATCGCGCCGACTCAGCCGGTCATGTCGGTACGCGTCAGTCCTCACGGTGGTCTGCGCGAGGCAACTTTTTTGAACTGGGGCTTGATCCCGTTTTGGGCCAAGGACCCCAAAATCGGCAGCCGGATGATCAACGCTCGCTCCGAGACGGCAGCTGAAAAACCGTCCTTCCGCGCCGCCTTCAAGTACCGACGGTGCATTGTGCCCGCCGACGGATTCTACGAATGGAAAAAGGAGGGAGGCGGCAAGCAACCCTATCTGATCGGGATGGAGACAGGGGCCGTCTTTGGCATCGCCGGGCTGTGGGAGCACTGGGAGCAGGACGGCTCGGTAGTCGAGTCCTGCACGCTGTTGACGACCGAAGCAAATGATTGGATGGAACCGCTTCACCACAGGATGCCGGTCATTCTTGAACCGGAGGACTACGACGAATGGCTCGACCCGGACGTGCAGAAGTCGGGCCCGTTGCTGCACCTGATGCGGCCGTTCAGCGGAGAGACGATGCGGGCCTTTCCGGTCAGCAAGGCAGTCAATAACCCGCGCAACGACGGGCCGAACTGCGTCGAGCCGGTTGCGCGGTATTGAGAGGGACCCGCCAGGATGTGCAGGCTGCAGCAGACAGTTTCACCCCGGAGGGAAGACGATGAGACGCTGGCTGATCGCGGTGGCTGTGCTGGCTGTGCTGGCGCCAGCGGCGCTGTGGGCGCAGGAGGAGGGCCTGACGCTGGAATCGGTGGCGGAGAGCCTGGCCGCGCTGGTCGAGCGAATATCGGCGCTGGAGACGGCGGTCGAGACGCCGGACCTTCTGACCGGCATCCCCATCCGCGACGAGCAGCGCTGCACACCCTACAACGCCTCCAGCTATAGCTACCCCGACAGCCTCGATCTCGAGCTCCTGCGCGAAATGGACGGCCTCTACTACAGCCCCTACACCGACCAGGTCTACGCCGACCCGCGCGAAGTCGACATCGAGCATATTGTCGCCCGCAGCGAGGCCCACGACAGCGGTCTCTGCGCCGCCGACCGCTTCACCCGCCTCGCCTTCGCCAGCGACTATCTCAACCTCACCTTCGCGCCGCCCTGGCTCAACCGCGATGTCAAAGTCGCCAAGGACCTGGCCGAATGGCTGCCTGACGCAAACCGGTGCTGGTATGCCAACCGCGTCGTCATGGTGAAACGCAAATACGGTCTTTCGATGGATGCCGACGAAGCCGAGGTCGCCCGCCGGCTGCTCCACTCCTGCGAGTCCGTTGGCCTCATCCTCCCCGACGTCACCCTCACGCCGACGATCACGCCTACGCCGGAACCTGGCACGCCCACGCCCACCGGCGGCGGCGATGAGAGCCCCCTGGCGCTCTACGACGACGACGGCAACGGCAAAATCAGCTGCGCGGAGGCGAGGAACCACAATATAGCCCCGGTCCGCAGGGGCCAGCCCGCCTACGAGCATATGCGGGACGCGGACGGCGACGGCGTTGTTTGTGAATGACCGGCCCACCCGCCGCAACGCCCGCACAGCCGCCGCACACCGACCAGCACGCCCAGGCCCGCCGCCGCGCCGGGGGCGGTTTTGTTATTGGGCTGGCGAACGCGCCGCCGCCGATTGTACTTGGCGGCAGTGTCTGCTTCCTCTCCTGCGGTAGCTGAGCCGGGCGTGGCCGGCGCTACGATCGGCAAGGCCTCTCTAATACCTGAACCTATAGAAAAAGGGCTTAGAACGTCTCCTGTGGCGTTTTCTGATCAGCGCGCAGTTTCTAAGTTGATCGCCTGCTATGCGCAGCCCATAACGTTGTCGCTCCAACTGAACGCGTTGGACCGACTTAGAGCGGTTCGTCTGACCGTTCAATGTAGATCCGGCTGCTGATGTTGCATCCTCGCTCAGAGCATCTGCATGCTGTCGTTTCCATTGTTTCCGGCCCCGATTCTGTAGTAGAATTCGGTCAACCACAGCGAATCAAATGCTAGCAGTTGTCGATAGTTGATGAGTGGGCGCATTGCGCCCCCTTGATGGCTGCTAGACAATGGTTCGCTGTGGTGGCATCCATTCATCTGCTACCAGAGAGGGGGCACCGCAATGAGCCTCGGCCACAGGATGACCGCGCGGACACAGCTGTTGTTCTCCACTTCGCGGTCGCTGATTGACAGCCACAAGTTCAACCCATAATCACGTTTCAAGGTCTCTCCGAACTATTGACGGCCCTGAACGTGCGCGTCGACAGCTCGGGCGGTTCCTCGCGCTTAACCGTGCTCTCCATTCGCTTCCCGGATAAAGCAGCGCAGCTCCGCTACAGGCCTCTTTTCCCGTTCCAGCGCCAGCCACAGGAGGCCGGGAATGCCGGAAACCATCGAAGCCAAAGAGCTGCAGCTTGTCAGCATCTTTGGTGAGAACTATCGTTTTGAGATCCCCGAGTATCAACGGCCCTACGCCTGGACAACCGAGGAGGCGGGCGAGCTGCTCGACGACCTTCTGCACGCGATGGGCAATGCCGAGGACGTAGGCGACGTTCCCCCCTATTTCCTGGGCAGCATCGTCATCATCAAGAACGGCCTTCAACCGCTGGCCCAAATTGTCGACGGTCAGCAACGCATAACAACGCTGACGATTCTCTTCTGCGTGCTGCGTGAACTTGCCGCCGAGCGCGACAAGAGCGGCATAGATCGGTACGTCTATGAATCCGGCGACAAGTTCGCTGGCATTTCGGGACATTACCGTCTCGCAGTCCGCAGCCGCGACAACGATTTTTTTCAGAACAACATCCAGCAGAGGGGAAAACTCTCGGCCTCCGTCACGCGCCCTCTGGCCAGGCTGTCCGACAGCCGGAGAAGAATGCTGGAGAATGCCGGCTACTTTATGGAAGAACTGGCCAAGTATGACGAAGGGCGACGGGACACGCTCATGCAGTTTCTCGTGCAGCGCTGTTACCTTGTCGTCGTATCCACCTCGGACCGGAACTCGGCCTACCGCATCTTTTCCGTGCTGAACGACAGAGGGCTGGACCTGTCGCCGACCGACATTCTGAAGGCGGACATTATCGGCGCACTGCCGCAGGATGTCCGCCCCCGTTATACAGCCATTTGGGAGGGGATCGAGGAGGACCTCGGCCACGATCGCTTCAGAGACCTCTTTGCCCACATACGCATGATCAGCATGAAGAGCAGCCCGCGGGGGACCTTGCAGCAGGAGTTTCAGGAGCATGTTCTCAGAGCAGCGGACGGGGAGGCATTTATCGAGAAGGTGCTGGAGCCGTATGCTGAGGCGTATGTCACCGTGACTGGCGCAGCCTACCAAAGTCCGGACGGCTCTGGGGAAGTCAACACCTATCTGCGCTTCCTGAACCGGCTCTACAACTTCGATTGGATTCCGCCGGCGATGGCTTTCTTCAGACGACATGACAAGGACCCTGATGCCATCTTTCGCTTCGTTCGCGACCTGGAACGCCTGGCCTATAAGATGTTCATGCTGCGAGAGAACATAAATCGGCGCATACAGAGATACCGCCTCGTTCTTCTCGCCATAGATAAGCGGGAAGACCTCTTTGTCTCGGGCTCGCCTCTTCAACTCGATGCAAAAGAAAGGGCGGACCTCTTACGTGTGTTGGACGGCCCAATTTACACCCGTGGACGGGTGCCGAGGCCTCTGCTGCTGCGTCTCGATACGTTGCTGGCAGATGCCAGCGCCAGCTACGAGCACCCGATCGTCACGATTGAGCACGTACTCCCGCAGAACCCCAAGCGGGGATCGCAGTGGTTGAGAGATTTCCCCGACGAAGAGGAGAGAAAGGAGTGGACACACAGGCTGGCCAACCTTGTTCTGCTGTCACGCACAAAGAACGTAGGGGCAAGCAACTACGACTTTGACAAGAAGAGGGGAGAATATTTTCAGAAAGGGGGCGCGGCCGCCTTCGTCCTGACTGCGTCGGTGCGGGATGAAAGCGAATGGACGCCTGCGGTGCTGGCGAGACGCCAGAGAAGGCTCATTGACGTTTTGAAGAAGGAGTGGCGCCTCGAGGGGGCGACTCCACCGCAGTCGAGAGCGGTCAGCGGTGCCAAGGACGTAGCCGCAAACTCTATCTACGAACAGACCAGGCAACTCCTGCAACAAGGTCTGACCCTTGATGAAGTGGCCCGCCAGCGGGGACGGTCGAATAGCACTATTGTCGTCCATCTGGAGCGCCTGCTTCAGGAGAGGGATGACATCGACCTGCGCCCTTTGTTGCCCTCCGATCGTTTTGAGAAGATCCGAGCTGCCTTCAGACGGACGGGCGGAACTCACATATCACTGGTCAAGGATATCCTTGGCGACGACTACTCCTACGAGGAGAGCAGGGTGGTGCAGCTCCACCTGCAACAGCAGGAGCGCATATCTTATAGCGGCGAGCCTGCTGTGCCCGGTCGCCAAAGCGAACAGTCTGCAAGCGCGCTGCCGCCAACCCCTCCTGCGCAGGAAGCCACTGAGCGCGAGGAGCAAGCTGACGCCCCTGCTGCGCGCAGAGGCAGAAGGAGAAGATCAGGCCGTGTGGGCGCTACCTACGAGAGGACCCGACAACTGTGGGAACAAGGCCTATCTGTTGAAGAGATGGCAGAGAAGCGGGGGCTGGCGAAGACCACCATCGTCGGTCATCTGGACCGTCTGATAGACGATGGAGAGGAAATGGACCTTCGACCTCACTTGCCTCCGCCGGAGCGGTTTGCGGAGATCCGGAGGGCCTTTGAGGAGTCGGGCGGCATGCTCATGGCGCCGGTCAAGAAACTGCTCGGCGATGCGTACGGCTACGACGAGATCAAGATGGTATGGGTTTTTTTGAAGCAGCAGGGGGGACTACAGGAATAGGAAGTTGGGCGTCGCTTGCCTTCCCAACCCTTAGACCAGTACAAAGACAGGAGGATTCGGATGTACCAGCAGATCACGCTGATTGGACATCTGGGCGGGGACCCGACGCTGCGCTCCATGCCGGACGGGACGCCGGTGACCTCGTTCAGGGTAGCGACACACCGTCGTTGGAGGGCCCAGGATGGGACGACGCAGGAAAGAACGGTATGGTTCGGCGTTTCGGTGATAGGACGGCAGGCTGAGCCGTGCAACCGGTATCTGACGAAGGGGCAGCGTGTGCTGGTTGTCGGTGAGATCGAGGAGGCCAGGACCTATACCGACCGGGAGGGCAACACGCGCGCTTCGCTCGATGTGCGGGCGCGCAACGTGGAGTTTCTCACCCCGCGGGCGGAGGCGCAGGGCGTTGCGCCGGGCCCGGCGCAGGCGGGAGAAGGGGAGGAGATACCGTTTTAGCGCGGCGCGCGCGGGGCGAGGCGGTCCGGTGCTGGATGAATGGGTAGGGGTATCGGCATGCGTGAGCTACTCAAACGACATTTCGGCTATGACGCGTTCCTGCCGCTGCAGGAGGAGATCATCGCCACCGTTCTCGAGGGCAGAGACGCGCTGGTGCTGATGCCGACGGGCGGGGGCAAGTCGCTCTGTTACCAGTTGCCGGCGATGCAGTTTGACGGGTTGACGCTGGTGGTATCGCCGTTGATCTCGTTGATGAAGGACCAGGTGGACGCGCTCAAGGCCAACGGCATTGCGGCCGCCTTTGTCAACAGTACGCTGTCGCGACGGGACATTGAACGCGTGGAGAAGCAGGCGGAGCGGGGCACCTTGAAGATCCTCTATGTCGCGCCGGAGAGGCTTGCCCTTCCCGGCTTCTATCATTTTCTCTCCAAGCTCGATGTAAGCTTCGTAGCGGTGGACGAGGCGCATTGCATCTCGATGTGGGGGCACGGCTTCCGTCCCGACTACCGCAAGCTGGGCGAGCTGCGGCGCAGTCTGCCGGGCGTGCCATTTCTGGCGTTGACGGCGACCGCGACCGAGCGGGTGCGCGAGGATATCGTGGAGCAGCTGCACCTGGAGCGACCTGAACGGTTCGTGGCCAGCTTCAACCGCGCCAACCTCAGCTATGCGGTGCTGCCCAAGCAGGAGGACTCTTTCACCAGGCTTGAGGAGCTGTTGCAGGGGCACAAGGGCGAATCCGCCATTATCTACTGCACTGCGCGCAGACAGACGGAGACGATGGCTTCTCGTTTGCGCAGCAGCGGTTTCGACGCGCAGCCCTATCATGCCGGGCTGGAGGACGAGGTGCGGCATGAAACCCAGGACCGTTTTGCAAGGGACCGGACCGCGATCATCGTGGCGACGATTGCGTTTGGCATGGGTATCGACAAGCCGGATATCCGGCTGCTCGTCCACTATGACCTGCCCAAGACGCTGGAGGGTTACTACCAGGAGACGGGCCGCGCGGGTCGCGACGGTCTGCCCAGCGACTGCGTTCTCTTCTTCTCCCACGACGACGTGCCGAAGCTGGAGAGGTTTATTGGGGAGATCGAGGATGACGATGCGCGGGAGAACGCGTACGGGAAGCTGGACCAGGTGATCGAGTTCTGCGAGATGCAGGCGTGCCGGCGAAGATATCTGTTGCGCTATTTTGGCGAAGAGTGGAGCGGGGGCAACTGCGGCGGGTGTGATTTCTGTCTGGCGTCCGGAGAGGAGTCCGGGGCGGCTGTGAAGGATGTCGTCATGCCTCTGCCGTCAAGGGAGCGCCCCACGGACTGGGCCCCGGCGAGGCGGAGTGAGGAGTCTGCGCCGATTCTGCTTAAGCGGTGGAAAAGCGGCAAAGAGGAGCTTTCCCTTTTCGTCAACGGGAAACGGTCAGAGGGCAGAGATGCGACGAGCCTGGTCGCGTCGGGAGAGCAGCAGTACCGGCTGCAGACGCGTCTCATGGGGCGCGCGGCAAAGGAAACTGGAGCTAAGCGGATTGCGGTGGACCTAACCGAGCAGCAGGCGTTGTTCTGGATGGTCAGAAACATCGCCGTACGCGAAGTGCGCAAAGAGCTGCGCTGGATTCGATGGCTGTTGCTGTTGCTTGGCACCTGGCTGGTCTTTCAGTTTGTGCTGGAGCAGCAGATCTGGCTTGGTTTTCAGTCGATCCTGGAGCAGTTCGGTTACCGGAACTAACGAATGGTAGGCATGGGACCGCGACCGGTTCAAAGCAGGGAGAGGCAGGAGACGGGGCCGGAGGTCTCTGCGGCGGCCGTACGGTATGCGGGTCTGGGATTTCTGTTTGGGTACCTGCTGTGCGCGCTTCTGGCGGGGGCTCTGGTGTGGCAGCAGAGGGAACGACCGGATTGGGCGACGAT
This sequence comes from Caldilineaceae bacterium, assembly GCA_965204525.1. GTDB lineage: Bacteria > Chloroflexota > Anaerolineae > Caldilineales > Caldilineaceae > Bin5. Next base: position 142,043 of record CBDBER010000001.1, read on the forward strand.
TATCTCCACAGCCGTTAATACCCGCACTGACAGAGGAGGAGCAGGATGTACCAACAGCTCTTGTTGGTGGGCAGCCTGAGCGGAGACCCGAAGATGCAGTACGCGCAGGATGGGACGGCGGTGACTTCGTTCAGGGTCGAGACGAATCGGCGCTGGCGGGCCCAGGACGGGACGACGCGGGAGAAGAGGGGCTGGTTTCGCGTTACGGCGTGGCGGCGGCTGGCGGAGAGGTGCGACCAGTATCTGTCGCAGGGGCAGCGGGTGCTGGTAGTCGGCCGGTTGGAGGAGCCGCGCACGTGGAGCGACGAGGAGGGGAACACGCACGTATCGTTGGAGGTGGAGGCGCGCAATGTGAGGTTTCTCAGTACGCTCGGGGAGGCCCAGGCGCTGGCGCCGGGCCCCGACCTGCCGGGAGAGGGGGGCGAAGGGGAGGAGATACCGTTTTAGCGCGGCGCGCGCGTGGAAAGTGGACGAGCGGGATGGGTGTGCAGTATCTAAACATAAGCCATCGTTACATATGTACATATGTCCAGATAGACACCGAGGGGGGCGCTGCTTTGCGCGCGGGCCGGGGCTGTTTGGGGCGGCTTCGCGAAGGGTGAATGGGCGGGGATGTCTCCACGGCCGCCGAGGACGAGAGAGCGGCGCATTCATCAAGAAGTGCGATCCCGTTAGTACTTGATGAGTGAGAGCTTGAAAGCGTCACCTCGGAGGTCTACGATGAAATGGGCGGTTATTCTGGTCATTAGCACCCTGATTGGCTTCGCGGCCTTCCAGTTCATGGCTCACGCAAATCGCGTAATTGAAGGCCTGTCCGTTCAGATAAAAAGCTTGGATGAGGATTTGAAAAGCGGTCTCGACAGTATAGAGAATCGTTTGTCCGCGCTGGAAGCACGCGTGCCCACCTTCACGCCTACGATCACGCCCACACCCACCGATACGCCCACGCCGACCCCAACGCCTCCCCTTTCGCCGGTCAATCTGCAACTGCCTTTCTTTGCGCTCGCGTCAGTTGCGACCCCGCGTTGTCGGTGCTAGGATCGTCCAAGCCATTCACCACCGGGGCGCCCCATGAAAACAAGAGCGAAAATCATACTGGCTGCGCTGGCCGTCGTCTTGCTAACATCGACGATTCTGTGGGCGCAGGGCGATCTGACGCTCGAAGTCCTGGCAAACATCGTGCAGGAGTTGCGGTTGGGTCAAGTCGGTCTGGCGCAGCACGCCGACACGACTGACGACCGCTTGGCGACGGTAGAGGCGCGGGCGCCCGCGTTTACGCCAACCACAACGCCCATCATCGTCACGTTGTCGCCAGGCATCACCATCTCCACGCGGGCACCCACGTTCACGCCAACCATAACTCCCATCCCGACAGATACTCCCGATCCGACCGATACACCCATCCCTACAGACACCCCACCACCAACAGACACGCCCGCTCCGACCGATACCCCCGTGCCTACCAACACTCCAGTGCCGACCGAGACGCCCACTCCCCGCGCCGCCTCCTTCACGGTCAACCGGGATGCCGTCAACGTTCGCGCAGGTCCTGGGACCAACTACGCCATCCTCGGCACGGTGCGGCGCGGAGAAACCTATACCCCTAATGGCCGCCTTGCTTCCGGAGAATGGCTGCGATTCACCTTCGAAGGCAAGCAAGGGTGGGTTTACACTTCCTTGATGATCGTCGACCGGGCCGACCTGATCCGGACCGTCACAGCGCCGCCGCCCACGCCCGCGCCGCCGACAAACACGCCCGCGCCGCCGTCGACGAACACGCCTCTACCGGCAGGAGCCGACTTGGGCATTTCCATCGCCGCCGAAAATCGCTGTTCGCCCTACAACTCCGACGACTACTCCTACCCGCAAAGCGTCGAGCCCCAGATTATCAACCGCATGGGCGGCCGCATCTACAACCCTTACACCGGCGCATACTTCGGCAGCAGGGGCGAGACCGACATTGAACATGTCGTCGCCCGCAGCGAAGCCCATGACAGCGGCCTCTGTGCCGCCAGCCTACAGATTAGGCGCAACTTCGCCCGCGACCTCGATAACCTCACCCTGGCCGACCCACACACCAACCGCCAGTTGAAAGTTGCCAAGGACTTGGCCGAATGGTTGCCCGACCTCAACCGCTGTTGGTATGTCAACCAGGTTCTCATCGTCAAACGGAAATACGGCCTCACCATGGACCAGGCCGAAGCCAACACCGCCCGGGCCGTCCTCGCTTCCTGCTCGTCGACCAATATGATCTTCGCCGACGGCAGCGCGCCCGCGCCAACCAATACGCCGCCCCCGCCTTCCGGAGGAAACGAGAATGTCGACGCGCTCGCCATGTACGACGACAATGGCAACGGCCGTATCACCTGCGCCGAAGCTCGCAACCACGGCATCGCACCCGTCCCCCGCGGCCACCCCGCCTACCGCTACATGAATGACCGCGACAATGACGGTGTTGTTTGCGAATAGCCGGCTTTGCGCGGTGTGTGAGCGGTTCATCTCTTTTTTCCCGGCATTTTCCTGTTGGCGAGACAGACAACGCTATGGAAACCGTAAAAGTCATACTCAATCCTTACGCCGGACGGGGGCGCGGCAAGCGGGTCTCCGGGGAGATAGGCGCGGCTTTCGAGCGCGCCGGGGTCCCCTATGACCTGGTGGAAACGACCGCAGCGGGAGAGGCAATTTCGCTGGCGCGCGAGGCGCGCATGGACGGTTTTGCAGTGGTCGCGGCCGCGGGCGGCGACGGGACGGTCCACGAGGTTGTCAACGGGCTGGCGCAGGCGACAGCGGAGGAGGAGAGTGTCGCGGGACTGGCCCTCCTGCAAGCGGGAAGCGGCAACGATTTTGCTGATCTGATCGGCGCGCCGCGCGCGTACGACGAGGCGGTTGAGGCGATCCGGCAGGGCAAGACGCGGCGCGTGGACCTGGGGCGGGTGGAGGCTTTCGACGGGCGCAACGCGGTCCGGCGCTACTTTGACAACAGTTTGGGGGTTGGTTTTGAGGCCCAGGTAACGGTTGAGAGCCGCAAGATCAAACGGCTGCGCGGGTTTGCCATCTATTTGTGGGCCGCGCTGCGGGCGCTGCGAGCGTACGAGCAGCCCCGTTTCGAACTGGGGTGGAGTGATGGAGAGGGCGCGGCGCACCAGGCCGCCAAGCGGATGCTGCTGATCAGCATCGGCAACGGCCGCCGGGCCGGGGGCGGCTTTTATCTGACCCCGGATGCGGTGATGGATGATGGGCTGCTCGATCTGACGTTTGCCGACGCGCTTTCACGGATCGGTATATTGCGCTTGCTGCCGCGGGCGATGACGGCGACGGGTCTCTACGGCCAGAAGGCGGTCAGTTTCGGCAAGCTGCGCTCGGCCTGCATCACGGCGGGGCAGCCGGTACCGGTACACGCCGACGGCGAGGTTTTGTCGCAGGGGGTGGAGAAGTTGACCGTAACGGTGGAACCCGGCCGGTTGCAGGTCGTCGGCGTTTCGCCTGTTTACGGGCGTCTTCGGGCGGGATGAAGGCAAGACGCGCGCTGAAACGTCCTGCAGCAGTCAGCGAATTCTTTTGTTTGCGGGATGCGCCGAAGAGCGGATGGACCGTTCGCACTATGGGCTGGATGGCCGCCGCGGGGAGGTCAGGAGATGTCGCCGGCGCTGCCGAAGCGGAGTGCCTGGCCGCATGATGCCGGCCACATCTGGGAGGGATGATTGTAAGAATGGGACCGCGACCGGTTCAGAACAGGGAGAGGAAGGAGCCGCCCCCTGCGGCCACTGCGGCCGCGGCGGTGCGGTATGCGGGCGTGGGGTTTCTGTTTGGGTTTTTGTTGTGCGCGATCCTGGCGGGGGCTTTGTTGTGGCTGTTGCGGCGGCCTACGCCGCCGCCGATCGTGCTGCATCCGCCGCCTACGGCTGTTCCTACGGAGGCGCCGACACCGACGGCCACGCCCGGTCCGCTGGTTGTTTTCGTGAGCGGGGGTGTGCACAGTCCGGGGCTGTATGAGCTGCCGGCGGGCGCGCGCGTGGGGGATGCGGTGGCGAGGGCGGGCGGTCTGGTGGCGGAGGCGGACCCGGCGCTGGTCAACCAGGCGGAGCTTCTCTTCGACGGCGCGCAGGTCCACGTTCCCCTGCCGCAGTCCCCGAGGGCAGGGGAGGCGTCATCGAGCGGAACCGGAGGGCCCTCTGCCGGGCTTTCGGGGGAGCCGGCGGCGTCAGCGGCCGCGGGTGCGTCGGGCAGCACGTCAGGCGGGGGGCTGGTCAACGTCAACACGGCTTCGCTTGAGTTGCTGACGACGCTGCCCGGCATCGGTCCGGCCAAGGCGGCGGCGATCATCGCGGAGCGGCCCTTCAACTCGGTGGAGGAGCTGGAGCGCGTGCCCGGGATTGGCCCCAAGACCATGGAGACAGTCAGGCCGCTCGTCAAAGTCGGCGACTAGCTGTGCTGCGCGCGGACGGCGGAAGGGAAGAGGGGGGCCGGTGGGTTGAGCGGCAGGGCGGGGCAGCGGCGCATAGGGTCATGGCTCCATTGAAGCTATAGAGTCGCTCTTGGAGACACCCGCTGCCGAGAATGGTGTCCATACCACCATACATAGCATGTTTGATTCGAATCGGGACTGGCTTGAGGACCGACGTAAGAGGGTTATCAAGTCGATCGCTGAGGATCGCAAGATTGACGTACTTTGCCACTTTACCCGGGTGGAGAATCTGTCCGGCATACTGCGGGACGGGTTGCTGAGCCGAACAGCCTTAGAGAGGAGTGGCGTGTCTTTTATTCCAACTGACATGAGCCGGCAGGATGGCTATTCGGAAGCGGTCTGCCTTAGCATCAGTTTTCCAAATTACAGAATGTTTTATTATAAGAGAGAGTTGTTTCGGAATTGCGGACCAGTGCGCCATTCTCAGTGGGTCGTCTTGCTCTTTGACGTCAGGTTGTTGTGGGAATTGGAGTGCGGATTTTGCCAACAGAACGCGGCAGCATATTCTGAGAGAAGCGTTTCGCGAGAGGAGATGAGAGCAACCCCGGCATTTGCGAGAATGTTTTCTGACTCTGATGGCGTGAGCCGCCAGGAACTATGGGACCTGAACATACCCAGAAACTACCCTACAAATCCACAGGCCGAAGTTTTGGTCTTCGATACAGTTCCCACCACCTACTTGAGAGAGGTCCACTTTCATGACATACGCGCTTTAGAATCCTGGCAGCACAACCACTCCACTGCAGTTCAGGCCAAGATGAGTTACGGTCCCACTTATTTTTTGCCTAGGAAGGACTCCGAACTGTGGCAACAAGACGCTGCAGAGTGAGACAAAGAGCGTCATTTGAATTTACCAGGCCTGCAAGCTTGTCATAGACCCTTTGGAGAAGAGGAATGGCAAAGCGCCCCATTTTCCTTCCCAATCGAGGCGGGCGTCCACTCGCCATATCGGAAGAGATCGAATTCAAGTGGTATCCCGGCTTTTCGCTCGCTCAGGCACGGAGGTCAATTCGGTCTTTGCATGAAGCGGCTGAAAAGCAGGGCATTGCCCCCGTGTTGGAGATTTCAGGAAAATCCGAGTGTCCCTTGGGCGCCTCATTGAGCGCGTTTGAACTCCAGCTGACGTTGCCGGACGGCAAGTCGATGAGCGTGGAGTGCGCCTATCAGGGGAGCAAGAAGTTTGAAAACGGCGGTCCTTACCACGACCTCTATGGGGTCTCCAGTCGTGAGGCCAAGACAGATTCACGGCTGAAAAACTCGGGCGAAGTCGTTGCTTTCGAATTCATGGAAAGAAAGTATCCAATTAAACCGCCAACGGCATTCTATGACTGGCTGTACATGACTGCACTAAGTCAGCAGGAATCCAGTATTGTTGAGCAACTCAACCGGTACAAGGCGTTTTCAGATATAGCCTTCAATCCTAGACGCTCCATTAGTTGTCAAGCGCACGCCGCCGCCGTTTATGTAGCACTGAACCAGCTAGAGGCCGGCGTGGATGGTTTGATTTGCGATTGGGACTCTTTCAGGGACTTTATAGGGAGCGGCACACAACCTCGTCTACTGTGAATGCCGCCTCGCAACTCAGTCTGCCGCTGAGAGATACAGGTGACCCTCACACGCCACATTGTTCGGCTTGAAAGACGGGTTGAATTTGCAAGGGAGGTTCATGAAAGCTCGCAGATCTGGTGGAGATTGTGGTCAAGTCTCTGAGCTTGGCGGGCCGGACTTGGGCGCCGGCGAAGGCACTGCCCTTTCATTGCGCTGACGTCAAGCGCAGATGCGACGACCCTGTCTGTGGGGAGAAGATGGACCGTCCGCCGGTCTTTCTAACTGTTGATCAAGCGCCATTACTCGAGATCCAATCTCAACTGTCCGGCGTCGTGCAGGACATTGTCTTTCCGATTGGCGGCGCGTTTGGGGCCTTTCTTGATGTTGTGACTGTTATGATAGCGCGTGTACCCTTCGATTAGCCCTTTCTCCCAGCCTTCTTTGCGTCCTCGTTCGTACTCTATGGCATCCTTTTCCCGCCTTCCTGCCTCGTATCCTCGCTGATACGCCGCTCTCTTTTCTGCCTGGAGTTTGCGAACAAACGCCTCGTCTCCTTGCGTGAACAGTTCCTCCCTCCCTTCTTCCCTTCCCTTCTTCCGCCCTTCCTCATAGCCTACTTGCTTTCCTTCCTCATAGCCTTTCTTTTCTGCCTGGGTGTAGCGCTTCGGTTTCGCAACCATAGGTGTGTCCTGTGGGAGAGAGTAGCGAGAATGCCGGCCTCCAGGCCCCGGGCAAACGCTGCCAAGCGCACGGGAGGCCGGCCGGTGGAATTACGCGCGGGTCAGGAACTGTAACGGCGCCCCGATCCCGAGCGCCTGGATCGCGCGCGCGACCAGGATCATGCGCCAAGTGAGCGTTGCGGACAGTTTTCCGATCTCACCGCGCACCGTTTCGATGTCCGCCTTCGTTGTCATGTGTCCGATCTCGCCTTCCGGCCGTGCGATCCGCTTTTCTGTGGTCATGGCCTTCTCCCCTATCAGCGCGGGTAGAGGCGGGTGTAGTGGTAGTAGTGGGTGAGGACGCGCCTGAGGTAGCGGCCGGTTTCGGTGTAGGGGAGTTTGTAGATGAAGAGGGCTTCGTCGGGCGCGGTGTAGTAGAACCAGGTGTAGGCGTTGCCGGGGCCGGCGTTGTAGCCGGCGAGGGCGGCGACGTCGTTGTTGTGGGCGACGTCGCGCACCCAGCGCAGGTAGTATGCGCCGAAGCGGATGTTGACGATGGGCAGGTTGAGGAGCGCGGTGGAGTAGTTGGGGTAGTTGAGGCGTTGGGCGATCTCGGCGCCGGTGCTGGGGATGATCTGGGCGAGGCCGAGGGCGCCGGCGTAGGAGCGGGCGAGCGGCTCGAAGAGGCTTTCCTGGAGGATCAGGCTGTAGAGGAGCCGGGGGTCGAGTCCAAAGTCTGAGGCATTTGTATCGACCAGGCGGACGAAGTGTCTGGGGTAGGCGACACGCTGGAGGAAGAGCGGAGCCGCGGCGATGCGCTTGGCGGGGCTGAGCTCGATGAGGCGGTTGGCGGCGGCGATGGCGAGACGGTTGGCGCCCAAGGCATCGAAGCGCAGCATGAGGGAGTAGAGGGCGGCCGGATCGCTGAAGTATTGCCAGTAGACCAGTTCGAGCAGGTACAGACCTTCGGCGCGGCGGCCCAGTCTGACGAGCAGCTCCCCTTTGACGAGGATGGGGCCGCCGGGCACAGTCTGTGACCGGTCCCACCGGGCGGCGGGGAAGCCATGCGGGCCCTGCAGCCAGTTTTCGGCAAAGGCGCGGCTGCCGTCGTCGCCGGGAAGGGCGGGCACAGCCTTTACGGTCGCGCCGATGCGGGGGACGAAGTTCTGTCCCGGCTGGTGGGCGTCCGCTTCCAAAGCGGCCAGGACACCGTAATAGGATTCGGGCGCGCGGGCGGCGAGCGCCTGCCAGAGGGAGCGGGCGGCGGCGATTTCGCCCTGGGCATGGCGGGCGCGGCCCAGCCAGTAGGTGGCGAAGTCGGGCTGGGCGTTGGGGTAGTGGGTGAGCAGCCGTCTGAAGGTGTTGGCGGCCTGCGCGTAGCGGCCGCGCTCGAAGGCGCCGATGCCGGCGAGGGCGAGACCACCGGCGGCGCGGTTGCTGCCGGGGAAGGCGCTGGCGAGCGTGAGCAGATCGGCGACGGCCTCGTCGAAGGGGTCGGGGGCGACGTCGGCAGGGCGCGCGCCGGCTTCGAGCGCGGAGAGCGCGCTGAGCCAGAGCGCCTGGGGGGCGAGGGGGTCGGCGGGGAATTGGCGGGCGAAGGCGCGGTAGATGCGGCGGCCCTCGGCGGGCGAGCCCTCGGCGAAGGCCAGCTGGGCGAGCGCCAGCCAGGCGTCGCCGAAGCAGGCGCAGTCCGGGTGGTTTTGCAGCACCTTCTGGATGGAGAGACGGGCGGCGGTCCACTGTTGCAACCCCATCTGGGCGCGGGCGATACCCAGCCAGGCCTCGCCGGCGCGGGCGTCCTGCGGCGACTCGTCGAGGAGGCGTTCAAAGGCAGCGATGGCCGGGAGGTAGGCTTGGGCGAAGAGGCTGATTTCGCCGCGCAGGAAGAGGTCGACGGACAGGTTTCTGTCGACGAGCTGGACGAGGGAGAAGTAGGCGGCTTCGCTGGCCGGCTCTGCGGTCAGGGCCGATCGCCAGCGGGCGACGGCGGTTTCTTCGTCGCCGGCGGTGGCATAGGCGATGCCGGCGCGGTAGAGATAACCGGCGCGGTAGATGGGCCACCGGCTGAAGGCGGGTAGAGCGTCGCGGGCAGGGAGTGCTGGGTCCGGGTTCGGGTCTTCCCGGTCTGGACCGGGCCCGGCGAGGATCTCATCGTAGACGGAGGCGGCCTCATTCCAACGCGCCATGCTCTCGAGAACGGCGGCCAGCCGGTCGAGCAGGCGGGTTTTTTCGCGCCTGTCTGTGGCGTGGTTGGCGGCCTGGCGCAGCGCGCTGGCGGCCGGCGACAGTTCACCGGCGGCGAGCCAGGCAGCGGCGATGGACTCCTCGACGACGTCGATGAGCTGGGGGCGTTTTTCCAGGAATGCGCGGTAGGCGGCGACGGCTTCGGCGTGGCGGCCCACGCCGGCCAGGGCCTCGGCGTGCAGGAAGATGCTGTTGATCAGGCGTTGGGCGACGGCATCGCCGGCCGGCAGCAGGTCGCCCAGCCGCTGGAGCCGCTCGAGTGCGTCCAGCGCCCGCGCCGGACTGTCGCCGGCCAGATAGGCGAGCGCCAGTTGATAGAGCAGGGCGCTGCGTTCCTGCACGGGGGCGGCGGGGGGCGTCTCCTGCGGTTGGGCGGGCGCTGTCTGGAGTTCGGCCAGCGCGGATTCCAGCAGGCGTTGCTCCTGGCTGTAGTCGCCGATACGGTGGAGGTAGGCGGCCTGTTCGAGGAGGGATGCCGGCGCGAGCGGCTCTGCGGACGCGGGTGGAGGCGGTGTGGGTGATGGCGGGGGAGATGTGGCCGGCGGCGGCCTGGTCGGGACCGGCGTCGCGGCGGGAGGGGTTGACGCAGCGGTATCCGCAGCCGCCCTTAGCGCCGCGGTCGGCGCGGGTTGATGGGTGGGCGTGGGCTGCGCGCGTCTGTTGCGGCAGCCGGCCAGAAGCAGGGCGAGCAGGAGCAGACAGGTGAAGGAGCCGGCGAGAGGGAATTTTTCTCCCGGCCGGGAACGGGATGGGAGCGGGATGCTGTTCAACGGGTTGCCTTGCATGCGACGGTTCGCCCCAACCGGCTAGTTTCGCAATTGGCCGAGGGGCGACCCTGTTATGTTCTCGTCGTGTATCAGACTCATACGGCCGACTTGAAGTTGCTCGAAACTGCTGTCTTTGCATCATACAGCCTCAATATGTCATTGGCGTGTTTTTCAAGGCTTTTTTCGTGGCAAAAATATGCCAATTTGCCTGGAAGCGGCTGAATGCGGGCCGTCCGGGCCTGTACGGGCTGCCGGCGGGGACGTTGCGTAAAGGGTCAAGCGGTGGCGATTGTATCGTCATGTTTTTTTCGTGTAGTCATCATAAGCCTGTCGATCAGACCTCCAAGTCCACCGTTTCAAAGAGACAGATTGCAACGGCGTCCTATTCTGCGCCGAAGGAGGCGATCGCGCCCACCACCTCATCGCCGTCCTGCAGGCCGGCGGAGCGGACGATGGTCCATTCACCGTGAAGGCCCTCAGGGGTGACTGCAAGGGGGAGACGCGCCTGGCCGCGCACGACGGTGACAACGGTTTCGCCGTCGACCTCCTGGATGGCGTTGGAGGGGAGGAGCCAGCGGTCGCTGGCCGCTTCGCTGCGCAGGGTAGCGACGGCCGTCATGCCGGGCAGCACGGAGTCCAAGGCGTTGTCGAGAAGCTGTATGGTGACGGGGTAGCTGATGACGCCGCTTTGGGTCTCTGTGAACGGCTCGATCCGGCTGATCACGCCGGCAAAGATCTGGTCGGGGAAGGCATCGATGACGACGTCCACCGTTCGGCCGCTCTCGATTCTGGGAATATCGACTTCGGCCACTTGCACGGTCAGCTCGAGGCGGGTCGGGTCGGCGAGGGCGGCGACAGCGGTCCCGGGCGACACTTTCATTCCCGGGGCGGCATCGAGGCGCAGGACGGAGCCGGCGACGGGGGCGGTCAGCCGTGCGGCGGCCAGGTCCTGCAACGCTTTCTGCAGGTCCAGCTGCGCTTGCGCGACGGCCAGTTTGGCGAGTTCCAGCTCGATTTCGTCGGCGCTGGTCAGCAGCCTCTTGAGCCTGAGCTGGGAGGAGGCGAGGTCGATGCGGGCCTGCTCCACCGCGCGCTCGAGGTCGTCCTGCACCAACGACAGAAGGAGATCGCCGGCGTTGACGGCGTCCCCGACTTCGACCCGAACATCTGCGACGAAGCCTTCGAGCCGGGCGACTACCTGAAGTTCTTCGATGAGGTTGATGTTGCCTGCCGCCTTCAGCTGGCCGATAGAGGCGTCCGCGGGCCGGATGCGGGTGGTTTCTGCGCTCCCTTCCGGTTCGGGCAGGTTTCCGGCGCGGGCTGCATCCGAGGCATGAAAGAGGAGCAGATATGCGGCGACGGCGGCGGCCCCGGTGATGAGAGCGAAAGCGGCGATCAGGAGAGGCTTGCGTTTCATCGGGACGCTCCTATCTCAGTGGCCGGTTGCCAGTCGCCAGTCGCCAGTGTCGTCTCCCGCAGTTACCGGCCACTGGCAACTGCGGGACGGGTCATGGGCGAGGCGTTCCGGAGGGGGCGGCAGGGGGCCCCGGGCGTTGCCGTTATTCATGCCGCAGGGCCTCGATCGGGTCCAGCCGGGTGGCGCGTACGGCCGGGTAAAGACCGAAGAGGAGCCCGCAGGCGGCGCTGACGCTGACGGCGGCGGCCAGGGAAGCCGGCTCGATGAGAACGATCAGTGGGAAGTCCGGGCTTGAGAAGTTTTTGGCGATTTCCGCCAGGCCGTAGCTGATGGCGATGCCGATGAGGCCGCCGATGAGTGTCAGGACAAGCGCCTCGACGAGGAATTGGAGGAGTATGTCGAGGTTGTGCGCGCCGACCGCTTTACGCAGGCCGATCTCTCTGGTGCGTTCGGTCACGGAGACGAGCATGATGTTCATGATGCCGATGCCGCCGACCAGGAGGCTGACGGCGCCGATGCCGGCGAGGAAGGCGGTCAGGGTGGTGGCGACGGAGCTGGCCGTTTCGAGCAGCCAGGCTTGGTTGACGATGGTGAAGTCGTTGGGCTCATCGCTGGCAAGGGCGCGGCGCAGGCGCAGGGTCTGTTCGATCTGTCGCGCGGCTGCATCTGCGCGCTCGACGCTGACGGCGTTGACGTGGATTTCGCTGACGGTGTATTCGCCGCGATGGCGGTGGGAGGCGTACGGGGCGCGCAGGCGATCCTGCGCCACCGCCAGAGGAATGATGGCTATGCCGTCCGGGGAGCCGAACCAGCCATAGCCGCGTTTGCGGAGCACACCGACGACGGTATAGGGCTCGCGATTGATGCGCAGGCTCTGGCCAACTGCATCGATGCCCGCAAACAGGTTCTGGGCCACATTGGCGCCGATGACAACGGATTTTGTCTTTTGCGCCACCTCGTTTGCGGTGAGAAAGCGTCCCTGGGCCAGCTCCAGATTGTGAATGACGGCGTAGGCGGAGGTCGTGCCGACCACCTCGCCGTATCTGTTGTTGTTGCCGGCCACCAGATAGTCCCATTGCCTGAAGAAAGGGACGGCCCGGTCTACATCGGGGTGAAAGGAGCGGTCGGAGAGGGCCGCGACGTCGGCCATCGTGAGCGGCTGGCCGGCGGTCCAGTTCTGGTCGGCCATCGTACCGGACTCGACTTTGAGAAGCGTAATGCCCTCGCTGGCGATCTGTTGCATGATGTCGGCCGACGCGCCGCGGCCGATGCCCAGTGTCGTCAGCACGGAGGCGACGCCGATGATGATGCCCAACATGGTAAGAATGGAGCGCATCTTGCGAGCGGCGATGCTTTCGGCGGCAAGCGGGACGTATTTCAGAAGCTTCACTTCAGATTTTCTCCGGCGCGGTGGTTGACAGCGGCCGCCGTGCGTCGGAGATAACGGCGCCGTCGCGCAGGGTGATTATACGCCGGGCCCTGGCCGCGATCTCGCGGTCGTGGGTGACGATCAGCAGCGTCAGTCCTTCCAAGAGCCGCTGCTCGAAGAGGGCCATTATTTCCTCACCGGTTTGGGTATCGATTGCGCCGGTAGGCTCGTCGGCGAGAATGAGGGAGGGGTTGTTGACGAGGGCACGGGCGATGGCCACCCTCTGGCGCTGGCCTCCTGACAGCTCTTCCGGTCTGTGAGCGGCCCGGTCGGCCAGGCCGACCTGCGCCAGGGCGTTCAGGGCGCGGCGGCGCGACTCTTTGCGGGAGACGCCGGCGTAGAAGAGGGGCAGTTCCGTCTGCCGTACGGCGGTTGCCCGCGCCAGGAGATTGAACTCCTGGAAGACGAATCCGATCTCCCTGTTTCTCAGGGAGGTGCGCTCTCTGTCGTTCAGCTCGCCGGCGTCCCGGTTGCGGACGCGATATGCGCCTTGGGTGGGCCGGTCGAGCAGGCCGAGGATGTTCAGGAGGGTACTCTTGCCGGAGCCGCTGGCGCCGACTACGGCCACGTATTCGCCCGGGTCTATGGAAAGGGAGACGTTTTTGAGGGCATGCAGCTCTGCTTGGCCGGCGCGGTAGGTCCTGGTTACGTTGCGCATGTCGATCAGGGGCGGGGGACCGGACATTAGCTGGGGTCCTGGGGTTGGTCTGGCGCCACAGCGCAGGCGAGCGCCGGGATTGGGAGAACAGAGGTTGACGGCGGTTCGGAGGGGGTTGGCCGTTTCGCCATGATAACTCATACGAAGAGAGCAGGCGGGCGTTTCGCGTCGTTCTCTGCTTCCTGCCCGCGCGGGCATGGGTTAGAAGGCCAGGAAGCTTATGTAACTCACTGCCAGGATCCCCACGTAGGCAACAATAAGCGCGACCACGATCCAGATGGCCACGGCAGCGAGACGGCGCAGCACGCGCAGACTGTCGGCTATGTCTGACAACAGGGCGAGAATCTCCTGTTGTACGTCTGTGTCCCGATCCCCGGTTGACATCATAGAACTCCTTGCGGTGTGGTTGGAAGTCTAGCCATTGCAGGATCTCACAAGCACGATGGCCAGAAGGAGCTCGCCGAACAGCCAAATCCAATCCATCCAACCCAGTTTCCGCGGCAACTCTCGCAGCGCCTCGATCTCGAAGCGGAGGAATGTATGCTTGCGCTGTATGCGTCTGCGCTCCATGCCGACCTCCTTGCCCTTTGCGATCGCGGCAGCGTACCCCTCCTCGACAACGTTCCGTTGCGTCGGGACGGGGGGTTGTCAACACAGTGCAAGACCTCGCTCAATCAGCGGACCCAAATCGATCTTCGCTGATCGATCGCCTTGCTCTGTCCGCCGAACCGGTTCAATGTCTACGCCGCTGACATAGTTCGGTACATACACACCATTCACAGCGTAGGTTACCCGCTCCAGGGGATCATGAATGGTTACATTGCCGTTGACACACCTGAAGAAAGGGAGATCGCGGTCCACGCAATGACAGTGCAGGTAGCCCCTCTCGATTGTCAATGGCCACTCCTCACCCATATCCTCGCGGTAGATGGTGATGGTTCCGCCGGTGTCCGGCTCACATCCAGAGATCGTCAGAACGAGAAACAGCCAGAGAGAAACAGGTCGCAACATGTTTTCCTCCGCCCAAAGAGGCAAGTTTACCCTGGAGCGCCTACGCATCTTTCCATCGAACTTGAGGTTGGAAATCTGAGCATGGACCTGAAACTGAACCGCACCGGGGTCTTTCATCCTGGTTTGAACCGCGCTAGAATCTTGCAGCGTTGCTCCAGGGTACGGTGAAGCCGTTATTCATGGCGAAGCACTTTGCGGATGAGGGCAAAGGCTTTTTCTCCGATGAAAGGTCCGGCGAAGAAGAGTAGAACGCCCAGAAATGAAGGGAAATCGAGATAGGTATTGGCAACCCACCAGCAGATACCCAGCCATGCATAGCGAAAACTGCGGTCGAGGAGATGACCGTAAAGACTCTCACGCTTGCAAAGGAAGTTGTATGCGATTTCCCCTAAGAGGAACGCCGCAACAAAGAAATAGAGGGGGAGGTAAGAGTCGAAATAGCTGTAGGCGGTCAGGGCGACCATAAAGGCAGCGATCAGAACCCAAAGCCCAGCGGCATACCCGCCGACTTTCACATCGGTCAAAAACGCTACTGCGTTACAGAAAAGCGATGTGGGCCCTACGTCCGGCCCGGCTCGTCGCTCTGAAGAGTCGCACATCGTTGAAAGAGTCTCAATTGCGTGCTGCTCGTGCGAGGCCGCCCGCCATGGCGCGGCTCTCACGTCAAGGCACTTTCCGGTGGGTCCAGTGCTACCCATTGGGCCGCTTGCCCCGTGTCTCGAAGGCAGAAGACCCGCGAAGTTTCTAAGGCCTTATGCTAGTTAGGGAAAGCCATTTTTTTGATCTGCAGGTAATCAGGTAGGCCCATGAGTCGATCGTCCCGATGTCACATTATACACCTCGGCTCGCGGTCCAGTTTTTGGGGCCTATTTCACGGATTCAGGGCGTAGCCGTTCCCGCGTATGCGCAGGTCGTAGTAGAGCAACACGACTACGGCGACGAAGAAGGGCAGGCCGATGACCGAAATGAGGGGGGAAAGTGCCGTGGGGAGGCTCATCATCAGATCGATCGCGCCGGCCGGTGACGGCATCAGCATCAGCATCATAGCGGCATACTGCAGCGCAACCAAGGGCACGGACATGAAGATCGTTTGAAGTACGTAGAACAGGACCAGATAGCCGACCATGCGCAGCACGTTGTCCTGGCTCAGGCGCCAGCTGCGACGCATGGCGTCAATGGGGCCTGTCCTCTCGGCGACCAGAATGGCGGGGGCGACAAGCCAGCGCGCGGAGAGGTAGACGATCGGGGCCAGCATCAGAATGACGGCAAGGCCGTATCCACAGATGGCCAGCCCGGCGGCAGCGAAAGCGGCGAATATGCCGCCCTCGCCGGCGGGGTCGAATGGAGCCGCGACGACCAGCGCGACGCCGAACAGGACCAGAGGCGCCAGAACAACGACTGCGGCAGCGGCGATGGCTGCGTACTGCACGATCACCATGCCGACATAGGGCAGGAAGCGGCGCAGGCCGCGGCGAAGGCCAGCCATGAGCGGGAGCGAGCGGCCGCGCAGCGCCTCGACCGCCTGTGCGGTCAACGAGAGGCTGACGACCGCGCCGGCCGCCGCGATCAACAGGCTCACGAGTATCACGACCGTAAAGTCATCCAAGAGGCCAGAGAAGGCCGCAAACGGAAAGAGCTCCGTCCCCGGCGGCACTTGCATCAACGCCGCGAAGGTCTGCATATAGCTGGCAAAGAACCGCTGCAGGAAGATGGCGGCGGCGATTGCGATAGGGACGAGCAGGACAGCGCCCGTCAGCAGGAAGAGTCCGAAACGGGACCGGTAGAGGCGGAAGGCGCGGTCCAGCAGATCGCCGACCGTGAGCGGGCTTGTCGGCGCCAGGGGTGAATCAGACCCTGTTTGCGGAGGTAGGGGTTGTACAGACATGGGATTGCTCCTTTTCAGACGGGCCTGCGGTCGTCGATCACCGCCAGGCTGATCGGGGACAGGTCCAGGCAGAGGGCGCGGGCGACTGTGAAGCCAATGGCGCCTCCTGTTCCAGGGCTAAGAAGCGTGCGCATTCGGGGCGGGCGGTTTTGCATTGCTCTGGTTTTTGCGGGTGAAATCGGGGACAGGAAGAAACAGACTTACAGTGAGCGAAAGCGCCAGCCACGCCCAAGCTGCCCAAGCCGGAATCTCGGCAAGCATGTTTTCCGCCAGGACTGACAGTAGATACCCGCCAAAGAACATGATCGTAAACGTAGCGAAATGTCCATTGTATTTGGCCGGTATCAGGAGGTGGAGAAGGATAACGGCTGTCAGAACGACGGCAATGGCGACATATGACATTGATCCTGACCAGATCAGGCCAATCGCCACGCCCACGAATGTGGCAAGCGTCAATACGGTTTTCTTGTTCATCCCGGTTTCCTTTCAGCCATGCAGAATACGGTAAGGGCGTTATGCCAGACGGCGCGGTCGAGCAGCGCAATACAGGCGGCCGATCTGCCTAAAGAGAGCGTCCTCTTCACCGTTGAACTTGAAGCAGTTCGATGGCGGTCTCATTGCCCACGATCTGCGCCCATTCCAGGGGGGTGTCGCCATCGTCGTTTTTTGCATTCAGGTCGGCGCCGGCCTCCAGGAGCGTCGCTATCACGGCCGCGTTTTCGTTGTCCTCCGCGGCCCAGTGCAGGGGCGTCTTACCACCGCCGTCCCTTGCATTCAGGTCGGCGCCGGCTTCCAGCAGCGTCACTATCACCGCCGCGTTTTCGATGTTCGCCGCGGCATAATGCAGAGGTGTTTTGCCAGCGTCGTTTTTCGCATTCACGGCGGCGCCGGCGTTCAGCAACGCCTCGGTCACCGCGACGTTTTCGTTGAACCCGGCCTTATGCAGGGGGGTATTGCCGAGATCGTTCTTCGCATGCAGGTTCGCGCCGGCCTCCAACAGCGCCCCTATCACCGCTACATCATCGTTTCTGTAGGCTACATAGTGCAGGGGCGTAGCGCCATGTTCGTTCTTTGCGTTCACATCGGCTCCGCAGGCCAGCTCGCGCTGTACGCGGGCCAAGTCGGCGCGAACCCAGAAGTTTTCGCCCAACCAGTCTCCCGCGGCCGCATCAGCAGAGCATGCCGTGGGTTGTCGCGCGCAAGCGGCAACCAGGGAGAGGAGGAGCAACAACGCGCCAATGCCGACGGTCCTGTACAGAAGGCGCATGGCGAAGACATCTTTGCCCCTGTGTCGCATGTCAGTCTCCTTTTTCTGTTGACTGATAGACGAGCTGCGGCTGCGGCAGTCGATCAAAGAAGAGAATGTCGCGCAAGCAGTTTCCGCTTGGTTGGGGAGCGGCAAGCTGCCCGTCTTGTGTAGGCCAACCATGCCATCGGACTGCGATATCCGGCGCTGGCGCGTGGGGCCTGTAGGCGCATGTCCAAACGTTGGCAGGAACGTCGGGATAAGGACAAGGGTACAGTGTGGGCTCTATGCCAACGTACAGGACGTAGGAATAGTACTGTCGCCCCGCTATCCAACCGAGTATAAGACTGAGTATCCCCGCCGCGAGCAGGATGTGAAATCTTTTCATTGTTGCTCTCCTCTTAACGATCCCGGCGGGAATGGATCATGATAGAGAAAGTCGAAGACACATGCTCTCTGCGGCTGGTAGTGAATATGGGTGGGGTCCATGGAGGGCCATGCATAGAACCATACCGGCGCCTCGGGAGGGGGTTGGTTTATATCTTGTGCACATATGCCAGCGTCTTCCGGGTAGGGGCAAGGGTAGACGATCGGTTCGGCGGCGACGTACCAGGTATGGCCGAGATAGAAGCCGGCGCAAGCGCCAACCAGGGATAGGAAGACCAACAACGCGCCAATGCCGACGATTCTGTTCAGAAGGTGCATGGAGAGAAACCCTTGTCGATGTGCAAGAGCCGTTGTCCCGGCCGCGACATGCACCGACGGGAGATATCGCTAGCGATATCCCGGCCCGGCGGCTGCGATACGCATTGACGGGTCGTGGGTGTTGCAGAGGCTGTGGTCCTCGGATTCAACGACGATCCGCCACATCTGGCGGGTCAACGCCTGGATTTTCTGGCCACAGGCGGGATTCCGGGCCAGATTGTCCATCTCGTAGGGGTCTGCGGCCAGGTTATAGAGCTCGTCATAGTCGAAGCCGTTGTGGATGAATTTCCAATCCCCGTCCCAGAGGATACGCTGGGTGACGAGATAGCGCCCGCCGTAGTATTCGGCGAAGCCCTGTTGGTAGGCGGAGGCGTCGTGCGGGTTGGCGAGCAGGGGGGCGAAGGATCTGCCGTCAATGTTGTCCAGCGGCTGCGCGCCGACCAGCTCCAGAAGTGTCTGGCCGAGATCGTGCAGGCCGACGCGGGCGTCGCTCAGCGCGGGTCCGGCTATTCCGGGCCCGGCCATGACGAGGGGGATGTTGTATGCTTCTTCAAAAGCGCCGACGTTCTGGCAGTAGAGGCCATGCGCGCCGAGAAAGTCGCCGTGGTCCGAGGTCATCACGACGACGGTGTTTTCGAGCTTCCCGGCGCGCGCCACCCGCGCCAGCAGCCGTCCGAACTGCCGGTCGATCTCGCTGATGGAGGCGTAGTAGCAGGCCGCGGCCTCGCGGTGTTCGCGGTCGGTCCAGTCGCGCCACACCTGCGCGGCCCGTTTGTAGAGGTTGGGCTGGCCGCGCAGGTCGTGGTGGACGTTTGGCTGCAGCGGGATCGAGTCGACATCGTACTGGGCGAAGGCGTCTTCGTGGCAGTAGAAGGGGTCGTGGGGTTCGGTGAAGCTGACAAAGCAGCACCAGGGGTCGTTTTCGGCCAGGACCGTGTCCAGATAGGCGAGGGCGGCGTCGGTCTTTTTGCCCATTCCGCGTTCGCCGGCGGGCAGATCGCAGACGCCGTAGAAGCGGTTGGGCCGATAGCCGGGCGGGCTGTTCAGGTAGCGTTCCAGCGAAAAGTTGACGGCGTCCCAGTCGGGGTGATCGAACAGGGCGGCCTGTTGCCGCCAGCCGAAGCGGGCGAGGTTGTTGGAACGCTCGACATGCCACTTGCCGAAGTAGCCGGTGTCATAGCCGGCTGTCGCCAGCTGGTCGGCCCAGTGGAAATAGGGCGTGCGCAGCCTGGCCTGGTCCGGGTCAACCGCATGCTCGCCAAAGAGGACGCCGTGGTTGTGTGGCAGCAGGCCGGTCATCAGGCTGGCGCGGGCGGGCGAGCAGACGGGGTTGGGGGTGTAGGCGCGGCGGAAGCGCACGCCCCTGGCCGCCAGTCGATCCAGGTTGGGTGTCCGGCAGGGGTTGTCGGGCTCGAGCACGCGGCCCTGCATCTGGTCGGTCATGAGGAAGAGAATGTTGGGAGAGGACATGCGCGTGCCTCCATTTGGTTGCGCCGTCATCAGAGGATTCCAAGGGGCAGGAGGGCGAGCCCGGCCAAGATGACGAGAAGGATGGAGGTGATGGCAGCGAGCGTTATCAATAACGCTTCTCAGGCAGCCGCTCCCTCGGGCTCGCCTTCATATTTTCATCACACGGCCCATGAACAGGACGGCCCCCGTCTCCTGGTCCCGGATCAGGAAGATGAAGGGCCTGTCCACGGTCACGCTGACAGGGCTGGGCGGAGCGGATTCCTGTTGCATAACGACGGCGGTGGCCGCGGCCGCCTCGGTGCCCGCTTCGTCCACCGACACGAAGGCTTTGTGCAGTATTTCCCGGATGTACAGGCACTCGGGGTTTCCCGCCAGACATGACTTGCCGTCCATGCCGGAGAAGTCGGCGGCGGCGCTGTCGAAGGCGTCGGACATCCCCATGGACTTGAGCGTTTCGCTCAGCCGGAACTGGGACTCGAACTCGAATTTCGGAAGGTCAAGCGTGACGCGGCGGAACTCGAGGGCCAAGATGGCACGGTCCAGCAGAGAGGCGTCCAGGGCGTCTTCGAACTCTCTGAACCGTTCCCCGTCGGGGAGGATAATGGTCATTGACAGCTTGTCGCCGACGTAGGGCAGGTCCACGGCCTGGAATCGGTCTCCCGCCGCGTAGAGGAGATCCTCCTCCAATCTCATCATCGGGACATTGACGACGCGGCCGTCCAGAAGATGGAAGGGATGCGCGCGCGTGCCTGCTTCATTGAAGGGGTAGCTCCAGGAGGCGTTGAAGTATATGGCGTCCGTCAACACCAGACGGGTCAGCGGCGTGATGATACCGGGCGGGATCAGGTTTCTGATCCTGTCCTCGGTTTTTTGCGCGGCCCAGTCGTTGATCGCGAGTCTCGCCTCCTCGGGCGCCGCGATGAAGTCGGCCGCTCTCACACCGGCTCCGTAGCTCTCTGCCAGGGTGTCCAGGAACGCTTCCTCGAACTCATGGTCTTGCTGGCCCCAGAGTGCGTTGACCATGTTCAACCTGAACGCTTCGCCATTCCTGCCCTGAGCGTTCTGGCCGCGGGAGGCAAGTTCATGGGCCAGGGCGTTGAAGGTGGGGTGAAGCCTGTCCTGGGCGAGGAGAAAGTGGAGCGTATCAGCCATCTGAGTTGCTGTCTGTCCTCTGGCTCCTGCGTAGGTCATGGAGAGCGCAACGGAGATGCTGTGGGGCGAATAGAGCAGGTTCCCGTCTCGTTCCTTCAGCGCCTGGTACAGGCTGAAGGCGAAGGCGCTGTTGCCATCGACCAGCTCTGCCAGGTTCGGGCTATCGGCCGGCGGCGCGGACCGCTGCTTGTCCGAGCGAAGCTCATCCGATCCGGCGGCAAAGGGGGATGTCCCCAGGCATGACGCAAGCAGCGCAGGGGCTGTCAGGCATAGCGCCATCAGGAACGCGGCGGCCCATGCCGACCGCATCGACCCATTCAGTCCGGCAATGCTCTTATACATCCAATTCCCCCTTAGCGTTCTGAGTAGTGTCGGCGCGTTTTCACGCGCTGACGTTCAACGCGCCGGCGCCGCTGGAGTCGAGCCACTCCCAGGGGCCCGCGCGCCGTTCTATCTGGCCGGCTCGAGGGCGAAGGCCGCTTTCAACGAGATGGCGACTTTGACTTCGTTCATGCTACTGGTTGCGGGTCCGGCGTTGGGGAAAAAGCCGTAGCCGCCGGAAGATTCCAGGCTTTCGTGGGCAATGCATCCTCCGCCCGGAGCGGCTACTCCGGGCGAAGAGATGTCTTCGGAGAGGGTCATAATCGGGCCCGTGGTCATCTCGAGCAGTCCGGCCATGCGCGCGGCGCGGGCGCGGGCGTCGTTGAGCGCAACCTGCATGGCCTCCTCCTCAAGCGCGGCACAGTCCTCCAGCATGAAGATCAACCTGGCCGCCTGGATGTTGGGGCCTCTTCTGTCCTCCATCTCGTCCAGCAGGGATTGCAGCATTGCGCGCAGACCGGCAACATCGGAGTAGATGAAACTGACCTCGCCTGACTTACTGCTGCCGCTGTAGGCGTAGTCGCTGCTGAAGATATCGACCTCGATGCTTTCCTCGTCAACGTCCATTTCGATGAGGAGGTCCTGCACCTCCTCCAGGTCGGCCGGTTGGACAAAGGTCAGATCGGGCCCGCCCGGTCCGTACGTCGGTTCCTCGCCGATGTAGAGGCTGACGCGCACGTTGTCGGGGGGCGCGGATGCGGCGCCGTACCCCAGGGCGGTGATGGTCGCTCCTTCCTTGACGGGCGATGCGCCGTAACCGGTCGCGGGCAAAATCAGGAGCGCGAGCAGGCATAAGATGACGACCGTTTTGGATTTCATTCTCTGTCTCCTTTGCGAATGCGCCGTTTGCGCGACAGATGGGGCGCGGCGGGCTGGTTGTTGAAGCGGCGTTACCGGTTTCAACCGGCGGGCGGCACGAGATTGCCAGCCGCCCCCAGCACGGTCATCAAGAATCCCAGCACGGCCAGTACAGCCATCATGACAATCACGGCGTGGCTGCGCCGCGCCGCGGCGCGCTCGGCAGACAGCTCGGCTTCCAACTCGATACGCGTCATCCGCTTTAGGTCCTGGGCCATGCGATCTCCTCCTATCCCCTATCCCTGCTCTTCACCTCACCTCACCTTTTCCCACCACACCGAGAGCGAAGCCAGCCCTCCGGCCTCGAAATACTCGACCCGCACCGTGTGATTGCCCGGGCTCAGATAGACATCTCCGAATGACTGTGCCGCCGGATGGATGTTCCAGTCGGCCAGGACGAGCACACCGTCGACATACAGCCGCACACCGTCATCCGCGCGGGCGAAGAAGCGATAGGCGCCGGCCTGAAAGCGCCGTGTCGTCGTCCAGGCCGCGCTGAAGTTATCACCCGAGACCCTCGGGTCCGGCCGGCCTCCCTGCCAGTCGAAACGGAGCGACGCATCCTGCCGGGACAGCAGCGGGTCGCCGCGCAGCTCCCGGTTGCCGTAGAAGGCCCCCGTCCACGCCGCGGTCGCCTCTCCTCCTACCGTAATTCGCAGCTTCCGCCCCACGTAGGTCAGACCGGGATCGCCGATGTCGAAATCGATGACGGGCCGCTGGCACATGCCCGCGTGGGGGCGGCCGTGCGTGCGCACGTGCGCCATCTCGGAAATGCGTTTGTCGTCCTTGTTTTCGATCCAGAACCACCAGCTCCCCGCGCGGGGGCCGGACGCCTGCAGGATGTGCGTGTAGGCGCCGGCCGCGGCACCCTCGCCGGAGACCCTCCTTCCCACCACTTTCCCATCCGGCTGCCAGCTGAAGGCGACCCGGTAGCCGTTCACCGGCTGCCCGTTCAGCCGCACCGTGCCCTGCGCCTGTGTGCTGTCGGCATTGGGTTCGCAGCCCACCACCGTTGCCCGGTTATTGAGGTTGTTGGCAGCCTTCAGCCGCTCGACCGAGACGCCGTAAAGCTCGGCGATCGCGGCCAGCGTCTGACCGGATCTCACGACGTGATAGGTGTTGTAGGCGGCGGCGCGGGCAGCGCGCGCCGCCGGATTGCGACCGAGCGGAATCTGCAGCCGGCGCCCGATGTAGGTCAGCTGCGGGTTTCCAACATCGAAACTGATCACCGCCCGCTGGCATTTGCCAGTGTGGGGGTCTTTGTCCGTGTGGACGTGCGCCATCTCCGAAATGCGGTTTCCGGCGCCGTTCTCGACCCAGAACCACCAGTCTCCTTCGCGCGGGCCGGCGCCGTGAAGGATAAAGTCGAACTCCCCTCCCCCACCGCTAGAGGTCCGGGCCACCACGTTTCCGTCGGGCATCCAGCTGAAGACGACCCCGTAGCCGCCGACCGGCTGGCCGTTCAGCCGCACCGTGCCGCGCGCCTGTGTGCTGTCGTTGTTGGGCGTGCAGCTCGTGACCGTCGCCCGGTTCGAGAGCTGATTGGCTGCCCTCAGTTCCTGCACCGAAACGCCGTACAGAGAAGCAATGCCGGCAAGCATTTCACCGGGCCTGATAGTGTGGACGTAGGGGACAGTTGGCTGCTGCTGCTGCGCCGCCGCCGGCTGCGACCCCAGAAGCAGCCCCAGCAGCAACAGAGTTGCCGCCGCCGTCTTCCATCGCATGCGTGTGATCCGATTGAAACGCAGGATCTCCGTTGCCATCGCATTCCTCCTTTCTGAATGTCAAGTTGCGCTGCGGCGGTCCAAAAGTCCTGGCTGATGTTCGAGAGGTCAGCTCGTTGGTTTGGGCGCGGGCGTCAGTCAACTACCGCCTGCGCGCGCCGCGGGTTCAAGCGCAGCTGGGCCGGATCAGGCAGGGTGAAATCGACGCTATAGATGTTGTTGGCGCCGGCGTTGATCGCCGCATCCAGCACGGCGTCGATGCTGTCCAGATCGCGAATGGTGATGAAGAGGGTGTTGCTGGCGTGGTAGCGCATCTCATCTCCGTTCTGCAGGCCGCCCGGGCCGAAGCGTCCGGCAAAGACGCTGAGGTGACTGGCGCGGATGTCCGATTCGGCGACGCGCTGGGCGACGAGCGCGGCCCATACATCCGCCATCACGGCTTGGGCGGCTGAGGTGGCTTCCTTCACGGTTGGGCGCAGCAGTTCCACCTCGATGGTAGCCGTTGCCACATTCGGTTCGATGACGGCCGCGCCCTTGCCCGCGGCTGTCAGAGTGTGCGAGCCTGTCGGGGCCAGGGGCTGTGCGCCTGCCACGGCGATTGGCGTTGCAGAGGAGAGTCCCAAGAGAGCGGTCAGGGTGAATGCCAGTATCATACCGAGGTCAACTGTCATTCTGAATGGATTCGCGTGCCGCATTGCATGTCTCCTTGACTTGGCCTCAATCTGTTTGTGATGAGGACTCCGGCGGTCTGCGAAGACAGGTCATCCTCCGAAGCAAACGGTAGACAACGAACTGTCTTTTTCTCTTTTGATGATGGTGTCCGGGCAAAAGGGAGCGGATATTTTGTAGGTTATAGAGTACGCGCTGGCAGCGGGGCCTGTCCAGCCCAGGCATACCGATTGTGGAACCTTCGATGTACCGAAATCGGTATATTGCTTGACAGAGCATCTCTTGGTGGAGGCGCCGCCGGCGCGCCTGGTCCCCAACCTGTCGGATTGGAGACAGTTCGTTGCAATATTGACATATAAATGGGTGGAAATGACACGCTCACTGGTTACATATGGATGATGTAGAATAGGGATCGGGGCATTCCAGCAGGCCGGGGGCAAGACCGTTTTTGCGGTGTTTCTACCTGGCCGCGGAGCACAGGCAGCGGGGAGGGGGGCGTGGAACACAAGACCTTCGGCAAGATCGTTGCCGCGCTGCGTCGGGAGCAGATCGACTTTGCCAGCGGTCACAGCTGGAGCCAGCAGCAGCTGGCCGAAGAGACAGGGTTGACGGCGCGCATTGTGGGCAAGATCGAGAGGGGCGAGCAGGCGCGGCTGGACGGGGAGATCCTGCAGGGGTTGGCGCAGGCCTTCGAGCTCACTTCCTTCGAGCGGCGCGAGTTTTTCGCCATGGCCAGCGAGGTGACGGAGGCGGGGATCGTGCGCGCGACTTTGGGCGATGAAGGTGTTTTCAGGCAGGTCTGGAGATTGTTGGACACCCTGTGCGCGCCGGCGTTCCTTATGGATCCCTTCGCCGACATCATCGGCGTCAACCGCGCCCTGCTCGTCTTTCACGACTTGAGCCTGGCCCAACTCAAGGCTGCCCGGACGGCCGCCGGGCACGCCAATAACATCGTTTTGCTGCTGGATCCCGATGCGCCCTTGCGCCGGATGTTGGGGCGCGGCTGGCGGCCGATCGCGCGCGCCAATGTGCAGCAATGGCGGGCGATGACGCTGCGTTACCGGCACACCGCCCGCTTCCGGCGGCTCTTCACCGCTTTGTCGGCGTATCCCGACTTTCAGAGGTTCTGGGTGGACAGCCACGAGGACGGTCAGGACGATTACAGCCGTCTGCGCAGCTATGGCTACCGGCACGGGGCGCATGGGCCGGTCGCGTACACGGTTTTTACGAACACCAGCCTCAGCGCGTATGGAGAGCTGTATCTTTCCACCTTTGTGCCGCAGGACCGGGTCACGACCGATCTTTTCCAGGAGCTGGCGGGCAGGAGCGGCGAGGCGCTGGCGCTGGCCCCCTGGCCGAATTCCGGTTAGGGAGCTAAGCGCGGAAGGAGGAAGTATGAAAAAGCATTTGCCCATCGTCCTTTCCATCCTGACCTACGTTATCAGCGGTGCGATGGGGCAGGGGATGTGTGCAAGGTGAGAAGGGTTTGGGGGATTGCGGGCTGGATATTGTTGGGCACTGTGGTGGGGAGCGTTGCGGGCTATGCGACGGGGTCAGGCGGGGAGGCGTCGCGTGTGACGCCGGTGGTGGTGACGGTATTGGTTACGCGGGAGGTTGTGGCGACGGCGACCGTAGCTGATCGCAATGGTCTTGGCGCGTTGGCGCCGAAAGTGGTGGTGAAGAATTATGGCCTAGACATCAGGTCGGGTCCTGGGGCTGTTTATGATGTTGTCGGGAACGCGCCAGAGGGGAGCGAGTACAGGATTGTGGGGCGGAATCTGGCGGGGGACTGGTGGAAGATCGTTTTTGTGGACTACGGGGGTAAGGAGGCGGAAGGGTGGCTGTACGGGCCATTCGAGACGGCTGTGAATACTGATTCGGTTGGGGTGGTGGAGGCGCCGCCGACGCCGACAGTTGAGGTGTTGGCCACAGTTACGCCAGAGCCAACGACGGTTCCAGCGCCGACGGGCGCCCGCAAGGGGCGCCCCTACCAATTGTCAATCAAAGTTCTGTGTTGTGAAACAGACAGTACAGCCGCATGAAGGAGAGGCACCTGTTTCAGCGCTATCCGACTACTCAGCTGCATGACAAGAAGAGGAGGCCGCTATGCCGCAAGAATCTACCGCTTCGATGACGCGGGGAGACCGTCGCGAACGGGTTGGCTGGTACTTTTATGATTGGGCCAACTCGGCCTTTGCGACCACGGTCGCCACCGTTTTTCTGGGGCCATATGTCTCCAACCTCGCGCGGGAGGCGGCCGGCTCCGACGGGATGGCCCGTTTCCTTGGCATTCCTGTGGCTCCGGACTCGTTCATGCCCTACTGCATCTCGATCTCGGTTGTCCTGCAGGTGTTGTTCCTGCCGATTCTGGGCGCCATTGCGGACTATTCCAATTTACGAAAGAGGTTGATGCAAGTTTTCGCTGTCACCGGCTCGGTTGTCACGATGTTGATGTTTTTTGTCACCGGGGAGAGCTGGTGGTTGGGCGGGTTGCTGTTTGTCGTTGCCAATCTTTCCTTTGGCGCGGCGATTGTTTTCTACAACGCCTTTCTGCCGGATATCGCCGCACCGGCCGAACGCGACCGCGTCTCGGCGGTCGGCTGGGCGTTGGGCTATTTTGGAGGCGGGCTGTTGCTGGCGCTCAACCTGGTTCTATACCTGATGCGGGGCGAGTTCGGTATCGACACCGGCCTGGCGGTGCGCATCAATCTGTTTTCGGGCGGTCTGTGGTGGTTCGGCTGGTCGTTCGTGAC